>CAYXQH010000017.1:0-21063 GCA_964467425.1 uncultured Saprospiraceae bacterium | reverse complement strand
GGGGAGGAAGTACCATCAGCCAACAGCTCGCAAAAAATGTTTATAAACGAAAGAAGCATCGATTCTTTTCCGTCCCAATTAATAAAATCAAGGAGATGATTGTTGCTCGACGTCTCGAGAAAGAATACTCGAAAGAAGAACTCATCAATATGTATTTAAATACGGTTCCTTTCGGCTATAATATTTATGGAGTCGAAGTAGCCGCCAATCAATTTTTTAATACCACCGCAAAAAACATTAAAACAGAAAACGCTGCAGTGCTGGTCGGGATGCTGAAAGCGAATACCTATTATAATCCGGTACGAAATCCAAACAATGCTACGAAACGAAGGAATACCGTTTTGACGCAAATGGAAAAATATGGATACCTGGACAAACCAGTTCTCGACTCATTGCAACAGCTACCCTTGAAAGTGGAATACAATAAAGAAGGTAATAATCTCGGAATAGCAACCTATTTCCGAGAAAACCTTCGATTGGATTTGAAAAAATTGATTAGTGATTATAAAAAGCCAAATGGGGAAGCTTATAACATCTATACAGATGGATTAAAAATTCATACGACCATTCATTCTAAAATGCAGGAATATGCAGAAGAGGCTGTTGCAGAGCAAATGAAGTCCTTGCAAAAAACATTCGACAAACATTGGAAAGGGAAAAAGCCTTGGGGGAATGATGAAGTGATCACAAAAATCATGAAGCAATCTCATCGCTATAAATCCATGAAGGGAAAAGGGGCTTCTGATGCAGCTATTAAAAAAGCATTCGATACGCCTGTTAACATGCGACTTTATACGCCAAGCGGAGAAGAGACGAAAAAAATGAGTCCACTGGATTCTATTAAGTATTACTATGCGATGCTTAACGCAGGCTTTTTAGTGATGGAACCAAAGACTGGTGCGATCATGGCTTGGGTTGGAGGAATAGATCACAAATACTTTCAGTATGACCACGTCAAGGCCAGGCGTCAGGTAGGTTCTACCTTTAAACCAATTGTTTATGCCAAAGCATTAGAAAGAGGAATCGAACCCTGCGAATATATTACGAATCAATTGACCACTTATCTTGATTATGAAGATTGGACACCGCAAAATTCGAATGGAGAATATGGCGGCTTCTACTCCATGGAAGGAGGCATAAGAGGTTCTGTGAATTCTATTGCCGTGAATTTGATCATGCGATCTGAGATTGATTCAGTCAGGGCGCTTGCACGTAAAATGGGGGTGACCTCAAAAATTCCGAAAGCACCAGCGATCGCTTTGGGAACAGTAGATGCTTCGCTTTTTGATATGATAAAAGTTTATGGGACCTTGGCAAATCGAGGTGTTCGACAAGACCCTTATTACCTGACCCGAATTGAAACAAGTGATGGAGAAATTATAGCAGAATTTTATAAGCCAGTTTCCGAACGCGTTTTGGATAGAGACAACGCCGATATAATGGTCGATATGATGCAGTCTGTAGTGGACAGTGGGACAGCTAAACGACTCCGTTTTCAATATGGAATTCAGGGACAAATTGCTGGGAAAACGGGAACAACACAGATGCATGCCGATGGCTGGTTTTTGGGTTTTACTCCAAAGCTAGTTGCTGGAGCATGGGTTGGTGGAGAGTCACCAAAGGTGCGGTTCAGAAGCCTGAGGCTTGGACAAGGAGCCAATACTGCATTGCCCATTTGGGGTCGATTTATGAAGAAAGTGCAAAAGGATAAATCATTAAGAGCTTTTAGCGGAGGTGCTTTTTCAGAACCATCTATGGAGGCTTTAGAACGACTGGATTGTCAGCCTTTTTATGAAGAGATGCCATTGTTGGTGGAAGAACCTATCGAAGAAGAGGGAGGGTTTAATGAAGCGCTTGATGATATGTTAGATAATATGTTCAAAAAGAAGAATAAGCGGATTAATGAAAAACCGTCTTCATCAGAGGCGAAACGTGAGGAAGAGCGGCGGAAAGAGTCAGAGCGTATTCAGAAGAAAAATGAAAAACTCGAACGCAAAAGAAGCCGTAAGAAAAAGCGTAAAGAGTTTTGGGATAAACTGACGAAGAAGAAAAAGAATTAAAAACGGGGTTGATTTATTGAATAGCTACACGGTGTAAAACTCTATTGACCGTGCCGGGTAGTATGCCGGAATCTTGATAATATAGGTAGCCGTTATAAATAACCATCTTTTCTATAAAACCACTTGTTATTTTAAATGCCGGTTTTACGGATCCATCTTTTAAATTAATCTCATAGAATTTTTTGTGGATAGTGTCTTTGTAAACGGTATAAAATTTACCCGTTTTTTTATCTTTTAATATCTTTTTCTCCCAGTTTTTATCTTGATGATAAGTGATCGGTAATTGACGTTTGAAATTCCCTTCATGGGTGTAAAAGCGTAAGAACCCTAACGTGTGATTGAATAAGCAAATTTCCTTTTCTACTTTATAAAGAGGTGAAAAAATTGGCTTGTAAAATATACCAATCCAGGCATCGTATTTTTCCGGACGCATTAAACTCGGATCATCAGGATGTCCTACCGAGGCAGTATAATAACTTTCTGAAGTGCTATATCTGCCCAACTCTTCTCGCATCAGTTTTAAGTTTACCGGATCTCCAATCGTTACTGTATTTTGAATCTTTTTATCTACTCTCGAAATGAAATCATAGTGAATGAGTTGTTCCCGTAGTTCTTTTCTTTTTAAATAAACATATTCATCAGAGGCTTCAATACAAGGTTTTAAATATTGATTAAACGCTTCAATATGGTGTTTGGAAACTAAAGAAATTTTATTTGAACTGATATCTAATTCGACGGCTTCCTGATTTCCTAGGAGATAAATATTTCCAAGACAACTTTGATGCATGCTTTCAATAACACCTTTCACTTTTACAGGAATACTATGGATGACATGACCTTCCAAATCTCGCAGTTCCAATAGATGTCCAACTGCCATTCCGCCGTATTTGACCAATAGTATTTTATCCTCTTCAATAATAAAATCTTTGACAGTAAACGTCGGAGCACTTAGCTTTTCCACTTTAGGTTCTGCGATGACTTCAATGGCAGGAAGACTTAAACTACTTTGTTGAAGACTGATCTGCAGGGTGGTATCTGGAATACTATTGATTTCCAGCCGATAATTTTCATAACCAATAAAAGAGAAAATTAGCGTAGCTGGTACTTTTTTAATGTTTAATTTAAAAGAACCATCTGCTTCTGAAAAAGTGCCAGTGTTACTGGTCAGATCAAAAATATTAACAGCAACTAAAGGTGATTTAGAGGTAGCATCCATGATGTTTCCTTCCAGGAGTGTGGATTCCTGAGCATGGGCATGCAAGGAAAAAGCCAGGAGAAAGAAAGATAGTATACCAAAGCGAATAATCATGATTTTAAAATTACCACTTTAAATACATAAACACTAGCCGAATAAAAGAATTAGTCAGGTTTGTAACTGCTGCGATTTTAGAGTTTCTCCTTTAAAAAACTTAGAGCCATAGCATTCGCTTCCTGCGCAGCGGCCTCGTGATATCGGGGGCTGCTTGGATTAGCAAAAGCATGCTCCGCATCAAATTGCTTGGTTTTTACAGGCTTGCCAATGGCTTTCATAGCAGCCTCAAATTTATTCACGACTTCAGGTGTAATCCAGCCATCTTTTTCAGCAAACAAGCCAAGAACATCAGCTTTTAAGGGCGTCAATTTTGCAGGCTCCGTAACAGGCATACCATAATAGATGACGCAACCCGCTCCTTGATCACCAGCAAGAATAGAAGACTTTAATGACCAGCCACCACCAAAGCACCAGCCGATGGTTGCTACTTTCGATTCTTTTCCAACATGAGCCAAAGCGCCTTTGACAATATTGTTTAATCGATCCTCCTCGACCGCTTTCATAAACTTTCCAGCATCATCCGGATTGTCAGCAACCTTGCCATCGTAGAGGTCAAGCGCAAAAACATTTACGCCATCTAGTTCGCCATACAAACGTTCCGCTTCTTTTTTGATATGATCGTTTAGTCCATACCATTCATGAATAACAAAAAGCATTTTATTCGAACTCATATCATTTACAATAGCATAGGCATTTCCCGGTTTTCCATCGCTTGTTTCAAACGTAACCATTTGCCCTTTTCCTTTGAAATCTATGGTTTTAGGTTTCTCATGCGCATCTTTAAACTTTGCATCATCCGCGAATTGCGACATATCTTCTGACTTGTTCTTTTCAGACGGGGTTTCGGATCCACAGGAAAGCATTATTAATGCAAAAAATAGGCATAGGAAAAGAAAGTATCGATTATTCATAATGAAAGGGTTTTAGAAAGGGTAAAAGCGAATCTATTTAGGCTTTTTTTTCGTTTAAAGTTTACACAAAGTAAGAATAAATTCATTTTGTTTTACACAAATTATAATAAACTCCTAACTTACGTCGAATTGAATAAGAGGAGCATTAATTTGCTGGATACTTGTAATGATAATTAAAAAATCTAATTAAAAAATAATGCCTACACTTTCTAAATCAGCAATAAAATACGACAAAGGAAAACTTTCCAATAAAGTACTGTTACAGCTTTATGAGCAATTGCTAAAACCAAGAATGGTAGAGGAAAAAATGCTGATCCTGCTACGGCAAGGAAAAATTAGTAAATGGTTTTCAGGAATAGGACAAGAAGCGATTTCTGTTGGAGCAACTGCAGCCTTGAAAAAAGGAGAGGTGATGTTTCCGATGCATAGAAACTTAGGAGTGTTTACTACTCGTGGTATTCCATTGTTTAATTTATTTTGCCAATGGCAGGGTAAGATGCCGGGCTTTACCAAAGGCAGAGATCGATCTTTTCATTTTGGAACAATGGATTATAATACAGTCGGAATGATATCGCATCTCGGACCTCAGCTATCTTTAGCTTCCGGTGTAGCACTAGCGAATAAATTGAGTAAGTCAAAAGAAGTTTCGCTTGCTTTTACCGGAGAAGGTGGGACGAGTGAAGGTGAGTTTCATGAAGCACTGAATGTCGCAGCTGTATGGCAATTACCCGTTATTTTTGTGATTGAAAATAATGGCTATGGTTTGTCAACGCCTGTGTCTGAACAATATCGTTGCGAAAACCTGGCGGACCGAGGACGTGGTTATGGAATGCGGTCCATGGTTATTGATGGGAATAATATCTTAGAAGTTTATCAGACCTTTTCAAAATTAGCGACAGAACTGCGGAAAAAGCCAGAGCCTGTTTTGGTTGAATGTCAGACCTTTAGAATGCGAGGACATGAGGAAGCTTCGGGCACAAAGTATGTTCCTAAAAAACTGATGGAAACCTGGGCTAAAAAAGATCCACTTCAAAATTATGAAGACTTTTTACTGGGCGAAAAAATTCTAACAGAAGCTAAAATTGAAAAGCTAAGAGCAGCAATTAAAAGCGAAATAGAAGAAGGTTTGGCAGAAGCTGCAAAAGAGCAAGTGGTGACCTCTAGCGTTGATAAAGAAGTTGCAGATGTTTACACACCTAGCAAGGCAAAAGAAGTAAAGCCAAAAGGATCAAAAACAGCAAAACGTTTGATCGACGCTATTTCGGATGGTCTTCGACAGTCGATGCAGAAACATGATAATTTAGTGCTGATGGGACAAGATATTGCAGAGTATGGTGGTGTTTTTAAAATCACGGATGGCTTTGTAAAAGAATTTGGAAAAGGACGCGTTCGAAATACACCACTTTGCGAAAGTGCCATTGTTGGAATCGGTATCGGTCTTGGACTGAAAGGGTGGAAGTCGATGGTAGAAATGCAATTTGCAGATTTTGTTACTTGCGGTTTTAATCAGATCGTAAATAATGCAGCAAAACTACATTATCGCTGGGGACAAAATGTAGATATGGTGATTCGTATGCCTACAGGAGGTGGAGTTGGAGCAGGACCTTTTCATTCTCAAAGTAATGAAGCCTGGTTTACCCATACGCCAGGTTTAAAAGTAGTGTATCCTTCAAACCCTGTTGATGCAAAAGGCTTGATTGCAGCAGCGATAGAAGATCCTAATCCGGTCATGTATTTTGAACATAAGGCGCTGTACCGATCCGTAAGTGCGGACGTACCTGATGCGTATTATACAACGCCAATTGGAAAAGCTGCGGTTGTAAAAACCGGAAATGCTGTTTCTATTATCACCTATGGAATGGGGGTTCACTGGGCACAGAAAGTTGTTGAAGAAATGCAGGTAGATGCAGAAATTATAGACTTGCGAACACTGGTGCCTTTGGATTATGAAGCGATCGAAGCAACCGTTACCAAAACAGGAAAAGTAATTGTTTTGCACGAAGATTCTCTTTTTGGAGGATTGGGAGGTGAAATCTCAGCACATATAACGGAGCACTTTTTCGAGCATTTGGATGGCCCGGTCATGCGTTGTGCAAGTCTGGATACGCCAATCCCTTTTGCTGTTCCATTGGAGCAGAAGTACCTTCCAGTCGAACGATTTAAAACCAAGCTGATAAAATTACTGGAGTATTAATCATTGATTTTATATATGGTTATGTTTTATTAACCCTATAACCAACATAACTATATAACCTATTTCTTAAATGAATAAGGGGAATCCTTCTTTTGTTAATTTCTTACGAAAGACGAACATTCAATCCTGAAGCCTTGAATTTCTGATCATATTTTGTACTTTTGGTTGCTCTAAAAGAAAAAAAGAAAATATAGAATGAACTTAGAAGAATATGTAGCAGTCAGTGGAATGCCAGGCGTGTATAAAATGGTAGCAAATCGGAAAAACGGATTAATCCTTGCGGATCTGGATTCTGGTAAAAGAAAATTTGCTCCTGCTCGAAAACATCAGTTTACACCATTAGCTTCCATTGGGATATATACAGATGACGATACGGAAGAGTTGAAAGTGGTATTTCGTGCTATGTTAGAAAAATATGACACGATTCCACCTGTTCCTACTAACTCATCTGGAGAGGAGATGCATGAATATTTTGGTGAAATTTTGCCAAATTTTGATCGAGATAAAGTTTTTGCAAGTGATATCAAAAAAGTAATAAAGTGGTTCAATTTTTTAAACGACCGTAAATTATTATCTTTAGAAGAAGAAAACGAGGAGACTAAATCAGAAGAGGAATAAAAACCAAACAAATAGCATTAAAACGCTTCACCTATAATTTCTCTCTGTTTTTTATTACACATACTATCAGGTATAAGATGTTAAAATTTTATACCTGCGAATAACGAACATACATACTATGAGTGTCTTATCCATTCCGGAACCCAGGAAGAGAAAATTTCTTCCAGAGGAGTTTCGTGTGACCGTTTGGTCCAAACTTAAGCCATATTATAATGAATTGCAGCGAAGAAGTATTGAAAGTCTGACTGGCTTTGAACAGTGGATTTATGACTGGAATGAACTAAATGCCCTTTTTAGGGAAGAAGTAAATTGGCGATATATTCACCTTTCTGTCGATACTGAAAATGAAAATGCCAAAGAATTATACACCTATGTCATTCAACGGATTTTGCCAAAAGTAATGGAGTCAGAGCATGCTCTAAATCTCCGTTTAGTAGAATCTCCGTATAAGAGTGAATTAAATAATGAAGAGTTTGGTATTCATCTTAGAGGCGTTGAAAACAGCTTGGAAATTTACCGACCTGAAAACGTTAAGCTCTCTTCAGAAATAAGAATAAAGTCGAAAAATTACGGCAAAATTGTTGGTCAAATGATGATTGAATTTAATGATCAACAGTTCCCTTTACAAAAAGCGTACAGCTATTTGGAAAGTTTGGATCGTAATGAACGAGAAGTAATATACCGAAAAATTGGAGATCGATTATTATTAGCCCAGAATGAATTCGACGAGCTTTTTGATGACCTGCTTAGTCTTCGAAACCAGCAAGCTTTAAACGCTGGCTTTGATAATTATCGAGATTATAAGTTTAAAGAAATGGGGCGATTTGATTATGCGGTTAAAGATTGTAAGACATTTCATGAAAGTGTAAAAAACCAGGTCGTTCCGATTTTAAATGAAATTTTTAAAATTCGCAAAAGTGCCTTAAGCTTAGATCGACTTCATGCCTGGGATACGAAAGTTTCGATAGAAGGCACAAAACGTTTGGAGCCATTTGAAAATACAACAACACTAATTGAAAATACCATTGAGTGCTTGACAAGAGTGAGCCCTTTTTTCGGAGCATGTCTTTCGGTTTTAAAAGAAATGGATCATCTGGATTTATCTGCAAGGAAAGGGAAACAACCAGGAGGTTACAATATGCCTTTGTTGATGACCGGTGTTCCTTTCATTTTTATGAATGCCAGTAATTCGGTCAAAGATTTGATAACGCTTTCTCATGAAAGTGGGCATGCCATTCATTCGATCTCAACCAGAAATTATCAACTCAATAGTATAAAATCCTGTCCCTCAGAAATTGCTGAATTGGCAGCGATGTCTATGGAGTTAATATGTATGGAGCATTGGGGGGGTATCTTTGAAAACCCGGAAGATGAAAGAATTGCTCGGCTCCAGCAATTAGAACGAGCCTTGATGTTACTGCCTTGGGTAGCGCAGGTAGATGAATTTCAGCATTGGATATATACGAATCAAAATGCAACAAGAGAGGAGCGGACGGCTGCATGGAAAAGTTTATGTAAAGCGTACAAACCGGAAGTGTTAGAATCGAATGAAGAAGATGAAAAGTATGTCGAAGCATCCTGGCATCGTCAACTGCATATTTTCGAAGTTCCTTTTTATTATATCGAATATGCCATCGCACAATTAGGAGCTATTGCTATCTGGAAAAATTATCGGGAAAACTCAGTCGAAACAATCAAACGTTTCACCTATGCTTTGAGTCTGGGTAACTCAAGAACAATCCCTGAAATTTATGAAGCTGCAGGAATTTCGTTTGATTTTTCTGAAAGATATATTCAGTCTAATCTTGAATTTTTGAAAGAAGAAATGGAGAAGTGTTATTTTAGAATCAGCTAATTACTTTTTTCTTTCAGCTGTTTTTTTCTGCTCAAGGTCCGTTTCCATGGTGTCATGAAATGAAGACATTAGCTTGTTTAAAACAATGGAATTATTTCCGTCTAGTGTTTTAATTTCAGAAAATTGTTGATAGATCGCTTCCTTTTTTGCTAGGACATCCATCTCTTGATTTGCGCTTTTAGAAGTAGATCGATTTTTCTTGTTTTTCAAATATTGTTTACCAGATTCCGCTCTATCATTACTTGCTGCACGCTTCACTTGATTGGTCGAAGGATTCCTTTTAGTTTTTACTATTTCCTGCGCCATAGCTTGCTCTATCATTAATTTTACCGCCATGATTTTTTCAGCATCACCATGGTCTAAGGCATCTTCAAATGATGCTGTTTTTTCCTCAAACTGTTGAAGATCTTTAGCGGCTATTGCTAATTGCTTATCTGGATCAGTGGAATTTGTCTTTTGAGCAGTAACACTTCCAAAAAAGAGGCTTAATAAACAGAAACACAGGACATTTTTCATCTTATAAAGTTTTATAAGCAGAACTGTGCAAAAAATCGACCAATTTGGCTATAGAATCCAGCCTTCAATAAAATAACGCTTTTTTAACTTCTAAACCGAACCCCGAACCCCGAACCCCGAGAAATCACTCTCCAAGCTTTTTAAAAGGATCTTCACTTAAGCCCATTCCTTGAAAATCTGTAGCACCTTGCAGTCCAGAAATATCTAAATCTAAAATACTGCTCGTATGGAAAGAAGCAATTTGAGCTCCGGTAGATAAACCTTTCCATTGATCCCAGCTAAACTCCATCCCTCCTAGCGGAATTATTTTAACCCACATTTTCCAGCTTTTCGGCAATCCGTTTTCATCTAGAATCCAGAGGTAGGCATCTCCTGGAGTTACTCCACCTGAAGAGTAAGCAACCATAAGGCCTTTACTACCATCTTCCAAAGTAACGATTCCACGCTCTGTCCCTGGATCAAAAGCTTTTGCCGGAGCATTTAACCAAAAAGAATCATTACAAAAAAAGCCCCAGGCATCCTGAATCATTTTTTGCTGTTGCTCTCCTGATTGTTCTTCTCCATTTATATAAGCTTTGCCGTCGACAGCTTTAGTATTCAATAAGACTTCTTTATCTCCCCAGCTCACTTTTACAAAATTTCGGTCTTTATCCCACAAATAACTATTCATTCCTTTAAACGTCCATTTTACATAAGTTGTCGTATCCCAGGCTTCTTTATCAATTGCTCCCAGCATCTTTTCTGCTAAAGCATCTGCTTCAGGACCTGTTTTATATTCAGGTTTTGGCTCATTATAAATGAAGTATAAAACCGCAAGAATTGCGATAAGCACTAATAAGAAAATTCCTAAACGCTTTAACCATTTCATATTGATTGTTTTTTGCAAAATAATTAAAATTTACGACATGACTATCTGCGTGTTAAGCCTTTATTAGCTTGTTTCCTCGATAGTTATCGAGGTTAGGCGCTTTTTCTTCGATGGTATTGATCCCGATTTTAATTGAAGGGAAAAGTTCAGGAAAAAACAAAATGCGACATTTTTCGTACACGACAAACAAAGTAAAGAGAACGTAAAAAAGCCATTGGCTTTACTTATATTTGTTTTGGAAAAAATGATCTGACTAATATCTAATAATATGTATAATGGAAAAAAGGTTGTAGCCGTCTTACCTGCATATAATGCAGCACTAACCTTAGAAAAAACATATAATGAAATTCCTTTTGATCTGGTTGATGAAGTAATTCTTTGCGATGATGCGAGTAGTGATGGTACTTCTCAGCTTGCTAAAAAAATTGGAATCAAACATGTCATTATTCACGAAAAGAATAAAGGCTATGGAGGTAATCAAAAATCACTTTATAATAAAGCACTGGATATCGGTGGTGATATTGTGATCATGTTACATCCGGATTATCAGTACACACCTAAATTGATACCTGCAATGGTTAATATTATTGGTGATGATTTATATCCGGTGGTGCTGGGTTCTCGAATATTAGGAAAAGGAGCGCTTAAAGGGGGAATGCCAGTCTATAAATATATAGCGAATCGTTTATTGACGTTCGGTCAAAATCTTTTAATCAATTATAAGTTATCAGAATACCATACTGGTTATCGTGCGTTTAGCCGAGAGGTATTGGAAGGAATTAACTATAATCAAAACTCAGATGACTTTGTTTTTGATAATGAAATGCTTTCGCAAATTGTTTTTGCTGGATTTGATATTGCCGAGGTAACCTGTCCAACCAAATACTTCGAAGAAGCCTCTTCTATTAATTTTGCCAGGAGTAGTAAGTATGGACTAGGTGTGATCAGAGTATCCTGGGGACACTTCCTACAAAAAATTGGATTGTTGAAATTAAAAATGTACGAGAAACCTCAGAAGAGGATTCAGAAAGAAGAGAAAGTAAGCTAACCAATCAATCACTAAACAAAAACTATTCTTCGTTCTTCACAAAGAGGAATGCTTTCCGTCCTAGAAAGATTGCTGCTAATAAGAGGGTGTATGTCAATGTTGCAGTCATAATTCTCGATCAAAGGTAAATATCTTTTTTAAAACAATGGCAATATTAAATTTAAAAAGTACACCTTTTTAAAGTCAAAATATTGAATCATTTCAACCAGATTCTAAGGTCTTATAAATTGTTTGTCAATGGATTTTTTAAAAAGACCTTAATCCTTATACGTAAAACTAACGAATAGGATTAAATTTATGCTGTTAATAGTTTATATAAAATGACGGTAAGCGACAAAAATAGCCGTAGAACAATTAAAATGAGGAACAAAGATTTAAAAAAGCTTCTGGACGAGCAGGTAAAGCGATTCAATGAACCTGGCTTTATAAAAGATGATCCCATCCAAATTCCTCATCGCTTCACAAAATTACAAGACATTGAAATAACAGGATTTTGGGTCTCCATGCTGGCCTGGGGGCAAAGAAAGACCATCATTAATAAATCCTTAGAGTTGATTGATTTAATGGGAGGCAGCCCGCATGATTTCATTCTGAATCATTCAGAAAAAGATCGTAAAGCTTTTCTTGGGTTTAAGCATCGGACCTTTCAGGCTACAGATACGCTGTATTTTTTAGAATTCCTTCAAAACTATTATAAAGCGCATGATTCTTTAGAAAATGCATTCGCTCGCTTTTTAAGCCCTCAGGACGAAAATATTGAAAAAGGCTTAGTTGGGTTTCAAGAACTATTTTTCGATCATCCAGACGCTCCGAAACGCACTCGAAAGCATGTCGCCACGCCCGCACGAAAATCTAGCTGTAAGCGTTTGAATATGTTTTTGCGCTGGATGGTTCGAAAAGATGATAAAGGCGTAGATTTTGGTTTATGGTCAGCGATCAAGCCTAGCCAGTTGATGATGCCATTAGATGTGCATGTGGAAAAAATTGGACGTAGATTAGGATTACTAAAGCGTAAACAGCGGGACTGGCGAGCGGTAGTAGAGTTGACTAACAACTTAAAAAAGTTTGACCCCGATGATCCGGTGAAATACGATTTTGCTTTATTCGGAATGGGCGTTCTAGAAAAAACAGGAACAACATTATTTTAAGTCTGTTTAAATTAGCTTTTTACTAAAGCAGGTCTTTGAGTCACTTCATGGTAGCAAATACAGTCTTTTTTAAAATAATGAAAAACCATACTCTTTCTCGTTTTACTTTTATCAGGATGAGGTTCGCCACCATGAAATAGGTTAGCATGCCAGATTAATACATCACCCGGTTGTGCTTTTACGGTTTTTTTAGGAATGTTAGCTTCTTGGATTTTTGATTCTATCATATGCTCATAGTCCGTATAAGTTTTTTTACCGAGCATCCAGCTGTTTCCTTCGTTATCAAAATCACTATTTAAATAGTAAGGGAGTTTATGGCTTCCAGGATAGTAGTGAAGTGTGCCATTCGATTCATCTATATGCTCCAAGGCGATCCAAACGCCTAGCAAACCACCCAAAGGATAAGTGGTCATATGAATACTATCCGAATGCGTTTTTTGCTCACTCCCTTCATGGACAAAATTTATACTTTGGAAGAGTTCAACCTTGCCGTCTAAGAGGCTATCGAGTAAAGGTGAAAGCCTTCCATTTCTACCCATGTCATTTATTATTTTAGAATGATGAATGGCAAACATGATTTTCTTATTGTTATAACGAAATTGAACTTTGCCATTTTCAATCATTTGATCTATTTCACTATTTATATTTTTAACTTCTTCTTTCGAGAAAAAATTTCTAAGGATCGAATATCCTTCATCATTAAACGACAATAAACTTTCTTGACTAGCAACTGGTAATTCGTCAAAACCTTTTGCTGCTCGAAGTTTGGTAAGATCGGCTTGTATATTTTGTGGAGGAAGATCTTTAAAGTCTTTACTGGAAATAGAAGAGAAGTAACGCTTACTGAGGTTATATTTTTTATACAAACTTACGTTATGTTTCAATGCTTTATGCTGGAAAAGATTGTAAAGCATGTAACTTAATTTTGACCTTTTTATAAAATTAATCATAGTCGTTTTTTGATTCTGGTTTTATGATTATTTATAAAGATACGAAAAGATAATAAAGGCGTAGGTTTTGCTTTATTCGGAATAGGGGTATTGAAAAACAAGAATTATTTAAATAAATTTCCATAAACAAAGGCATATTGAAAAGAGAGCTTTTTCATCCATTCATTTCCGCTAGTACTTCCAATATGTCCACTCCCAAAATCAGTAGAAAATAAAATAGTAGTATCACCCGTATTATTCGCCCGAACTTTGGCGACGTATTTAGCAATTTGCCAAAGTGGTGTTTGAAAGTCATTCGAACTTGCAGTAAATAAAAGATTTGGATAACGTTGCTTTTTTATATTCTGATAAGGAGAATAATTTTTTATATAATGATAGAACAATTCTTCCTTTGGGTTTCCCCATTCTTTATATTCATCTGTGGTAAGTGGTAAGGTTTCATCCATCATCGTGGTAAGTACATCGAGATAGGCATTGTCCAAAATAACGGTATTGAAGAGCTCTGGCCTTCTATTAATTACGACACCCATAATCAAGCCTCCGGCACTGTTACCATAGCCAATTAGGCTGCCAGGGTTTGTATACTTCTCGATAATCAAATGTTCTGCACAAGCGATATAGTCTTCAAAAGAATGTTCCTTGTTTTCAAGCTTTCCGTCCTGATACCATTGGTTCCCCATAGTACGTTCTCCACGCACGTGCGCATACGCAATAGTAAAACCATCATTCAATAATATTGCATCTCTATGGTCAAAGTCTCCACCAGTAATAGCTCCGTAAGCGCCGTAAGCTTTTAAGATTAAACCTTTGTGTTTCTTTTTCGGATGCCTGCTTTTTGTTACGGTGATAGGTATTCTAGAGCCATCTTTTGAAGTAGCCCATAATCGTTCGGTTTTGAAATATCTGATGGGAATTCGATCAGTGATTTTCGTCCGCTTGATTTTTTTTAATACTGCCCGCTGTAAATCATACTGGTATTCTGAAAAAGGGGAGCCAGGGTTTGAATAGAATATTTTAATTTTATCTTTTTCTAAAGGCTGAACACGGCTGTAGTGTATTTTATTTTTAAATTTTATTTTTTTACGTTTCTTATCATCGAGTCTTCGGTATGTGATTTCCGGGTAAGATTTTTTATACGTTTTTAATACCAGGAAATTATCACTTACTATAAAATCGTCGAGCAGCACATTCTTTCTATGCGGTTCAATTAGTTTCCATTTTTTAATGTCCAAATTACTTTTTGGCAAAGCATAAAGTTTATTATTCACAGCTTGCTCATTAGTCAGCATATAAATCTGATCATTGTATTCTTTGATGGTATATTTTACGTTCGGTTTTCTTTTCTCTAAAAGATTTAGTTGTATGGCGTTTAGACCCTTTTTGATAAGGTGTACTTCACTTTCGTCTTTTGATTCGACAGTACAAATGATATAGTTTTTCGATTGGCTCAATGAAAGATCGTAAGTTAAATCAGCTTCTTTATAAATCAACGAATCTCGTTTTGTTGACAAGTCGTGATTTAAGAGTTGATCGCTACGTTTCGTTTTATTTTCTTTAGTGTAAAGAATATGAGTTTCGTCATACCATTGATAGGTGTAGACATCTGAGATGCGGTCTAAGATATCTAGTTTACCTTTTTCTAAAACTACCAGATAATTATCCAGGCCACCATTGTCAGTATAGGTAAAGCTTAGTTTATTATTAAACGTTTTTACGCCAGATGTGATATAGCAGTTTTTACAATTATTTAAAAACGAGGTGTAGTTTAAAATGGCAATACGTTGAACACTGTCGATATATTCGTAAAGGATTCTGTTTTCGAAAGAATCTGTTTTGATTTCTAATGCTCCTTTTTTGAAGACTCGTTTAATTTTACTTGTATCTTTTGGATAAAATCTATTTAAAGCATTGAAATATTTTTTTTGATAATTTTTATATGGAATGATATAATTTTTAGCGTATTTATTCTCAGCAATTAAGTAATTATAAATTTCTTCTTCCTCTTTCGAATCTGCTAGCCATTGATAGTTATCAACTGTTTTTTCTATCGGATACTCAAATGCAAATGATTCCTCCTTAGCGGATGGAATAGGCAGGTCTTCCTTTTGTTTAAAACTGTTTTTAAATTGTTGATCTAAAGAGGTTTTGTATTCTAAGTCTGCTTTTATCTTTTGAGAAAGAGCGGGGTAGTAGTTATTGTTTTCAAAAGCATCCCAGAATTTTGGATTATAAGGTCGTTCGTGATTTCGTAAAGTAGTAAGGCGGGTATTTTTCCAAACTTCTTTTTTAGGAAAAGGAATCACGTTTTGGCGCTTAATTTCTTGGATTTTAAATTCTTGAATCGTCTCGTAAAGTTCTGATTTGCGCTTAGCGCCTTTCCAAAGTTTATGACTATGCCGTCGAATTTGGCTAAATCTAATTTTATCAATGTGCCAGGTGTTTCTTCCTTGCCTATAATCAATTGTCACATGATGATCTAGTGGGACATGAAACTTATAAAAACCAAAATCTAAGTTGGTAGCTAATTTATAATCGATTTTTACAACAGCAAATGTTTCTACGTCAATATAAAGTTTTCCAACATAGATACTTCGCCGTTGTTTTTTGCTATAACTAAAAACAGTTCTACGTTTGGTGTCCTTCGGGTGAAACTGTAGAACGTAACAGTTTCGTTGGTTGACATATTCATTGCTTTTTAGATTGTAATGATATTTTTTAAAAAGCTTAGGATTTAGAAAATCATATTGATATTTGATGAAATCTTTTCCTGTTAAACTCAATGGGCCACCAACGATCGAAATTTCATTGTCATATTTACTCCAGTTATCTGAAACACGACTCTCAATTATTTTTGCTTGTTCTCTTTTAGTATTGAAATGTTTTGGAAACTGCCCACGCAGGGTACCTTCAAATTCAAACGCATAGGTGTCATCATAAAACCAACTTTCCCAAAGTTTTCGATTTAACTTTTTTTGAGGGTACTTTGTATAATAAAGATTAATTAAAGCTTCATTGAATTGAATATAGCGATCGCCTTCTTTGACATATTCACGATAGAGACCAATCAAGTTTACAGGAACATTACTATAATTTTTAGAAGTATTCTTTAGTGCTTTTTTTAAAATCTGTTTTGGAGTCAAAACCTTTTTATAGGTGACGACTACTTCTAAAAGATTTATGCTCGAAGGCGTTAATTCAATATTTTGAACAGAAGAATTATTCAAATCAACAGGAATCATTTTGTCCTCATAGCCGACGTAAGAACAAATCAATGTGTCCAGGCTAAGATCACTTTTTTCAAACTTCAATGAAGCATTTCCATTTAAATCTGTCGTAGTTCCTTTACCTGTTATTTTTAAAAAGACATTCGCGAATGGTAGTTCGGCTTTCGTGTTCGAATCTGTAATTTTAAGATCAATAGCATTGAACTGAGAGAAGCTAACCTGGAAGGATAGGATGATAGCGGCAAAAGTGAGGAGTAGCCTCATAGGGGTGGTTTCGTTTGTTCAAAAAAAGAAATGTTCAAGTACACATTTCAGGAAATGTCTTTTATTAAAAACGGGATTATATTTTTTCTATTGTTGCTCCAATAAAAAAGGGTTCATGCAGTAAGCACAAACCCTTTTAAATATGATTTATTTATTTTTAATCTTGACTAATACTAATTTCCTGGATCGTATAGTTGCTTCCAGAAACTTTCATGTAAACGTACACTCGATATACTTTTCCATTAGCTTTTAAATCGCCAATCGTATATTTGGAACCAGCTCCTTTGGATGTTCCGTCGTGTACCTGATTATAAGACTGCGGTTTATTCTTCGTAAAGAAACCCTGCAAAGCTGATTTAGCTTGAGCCTTATCATAAAGATTTTCGTCATCTAGAATAGATACTTCAACTTTATCATCAAAATATTGAGATAATGCAGCAGCATCTCCATTACTAATTGCTTTTGAAATACTACTGAGACTATCAGGTGTATACATCGCAATGGATGGAGCAATTAATAAAATGAACAATAACTTTTTCATGTTTTCAAGTTTTTAATTTTAATGGTCTAATTTCGTGCCATTGACTATTAGACTGCATAAAACTATGATTTATACTGTTTTATGTCAAGAAATTTAGAAACGAAATGTCCTTTATGCTAGCTATCGGTCGAAAAAGTAATGGGGTCTCGGTAAGTATATGTAAGTAAGGTGCTGTGAATCAGTGATTTGCGTGTATTTTTTTACATTTACTTTATTATGTAAAATCTGTATACATAACGCTTTAAAATTCTGTTAAATTATAGTAAAAGTGTTAAAGTCTGTATGATTTTGGCTCTTTTTAGCAAACACCTTTACTAAGCTATACCTTAAAAGTAAGCATAAATCAATTGATTTTAGAAGGCTTGAAAAGCGTAAATGACTACCCATAAAATGATAGGAGTAGAAGGAGCGTGCGGATATATTTTCACAATGCTACTTTATACTTGGATGAAGTCTTTCAAAGAAGTATTTTTGGGTGCGTATAATCTTAAGTGTCAAGTCAAAATTGCTTGTGTATAAATTGGTATAATAATATAAAATGGAAAATAAAAAAGCGATACTAATAATTTTGGATGGATGGGGACATGGGCCAAAACCAGCGTCTTCTGCGATTGCTCAGGCTAATACACCATTTATGGATAGTTTGTATAAGCAGTATCCAAATGCAGAGTTGATTACTTATGGAGAGGACGTAGGATTACCAGAAGGACAAATGGGGAATTCGGAAGTTGGTCACATGAATATTGGAGCTGGCCGTGTAGTATATCAAGACTTGGCTCGTATCAATAAAACGATCCGAGAAAAAGAACTACATGAAAATCCAACCTTGATCGAAGCTTTTAAATATGCAAAAGAAGAAAATAAAAAAGTTCATCTTCTAGGTTTATTATCTAATGGAGGAGTTCATTCTCACACTAATCATCTAAAAGCACTTTGTGATATTACGCAGACCTTTGGTTTGAAAAAAGTCTTCATTCATGGTTTTACAGATGGGCGTGATACCGCACCGCATAGTGGGGTACATTTTATAAAAGAAGTATTAGATCATATTGAAAATCAAACGGTTGAATTGGCAAGTCTTATCGGTCGTTATTATGCAATGGATCGAGATAAAAGATGGGAGCGAATAAAACTAGCCTATGATCTTTTAGTGCATGGAAAAGGTACTGCAAGTAAAAATGCGTTGGATGCCGTAAAGGAAAACTATCAGAATGAAATCACGGATGAATTTTTAAAACCAATTGTATTGGTAGACGGAGATGAAAATCCGAAAGCAATAATAGAGGAAGGAGATGTTGTACTCTTTTTTAATTTTAGAACAGATCGACCTAGAGAATTAACAGAAGTTTTGTCTCAAACGAATATGCCGGATCATGGAATGAAAAAACTGAACACGCGTTATGTTACGATGACCCGCTACGATGAAACTTTTAAGAATATAGACGTTCTTTTTTCAAAAGATGATATTGAATTGCCATTAGGAGAAATTATTGCAAAAGCTGGAAAAACGCAAACGCGAATTGCTGAAACAGAAAAATATCCGCATGTTACATTTTTCTTTTCTGGTGGAAATGAAAAGGAATTAGAGGGTGAAAAACGAATCGTCATTCCTTCTCCAAAAGTTGCGACCTATGATCTCCAACCGGAGATGAGTGCCTTTGAAGTTACCGAAGCAATTACTAATGATATTAAAAAGAATCAGCCGGACTTTATATGTTTAAATTATGCGAACACGGATATGATTGGACATACAGGAGTTTTTACTGCAGGGATTAAAGCGGCAGAAGTTGTAGATGAGTGTGTGAAAAGTCTGATGAGTGTTTGTTTAGAACATGATTATGAGGTATTGATCATTGCTGATCATGGCAACTCTGATTTCATGATTAATGAAGATGGATCTCCGCATACGGCGCACACCCTTAATCCAGTCCCTTGTATTTTAGTGAGCAATAATGTTGCTGGTCGGAAGATAAAAGACGGACGTCTCGCAGATATAGCTCCGACAATTTTAGAGTTGATGGGGATGGAGCAACCAGCATTAATGACAGGGCAATCATTAATTGAATAGGACAAAACATAAGAAGATGCAAATAAAGAATATAATTTATCTATTGGTATTGGTTCTTTTTACAGCTTGTCAATCGCAAGAAATAAAACCAATTAAGCAAGTCCAGTTTTTCGATTTAAAAACGTACTTCGTAGAAGAGCAAATCCGTTTGAAAGCAATTAAAAGTGTTGTGAAAAAGGCAACTATTGACGGAGCGATAGAGGAGAAAACACAGGAGGGGGTCAACTTAGTAGAAGAGTTAGCACTTTTTGTGGAGTCAGATATTAATAAAGTGGCGTGGTTAGATAAATATGAAGTGGATAGTGTTTTTCAAAATCAAAAACTTATTGAGCTGAATTATAAAGCAAAAGATGATCAACTTAAAACGAACTATCTTTCTATAAAATATAAAAACAAGGAAGTAGAACAAATTGAAATCAAGCGGAAGACCTCTAGCCTTGCCGCTGATCTGGAGCAAAAATTAATTTACCAATCTATGAAAGGATATTCTATTGAAAGTTATCAAAAAACTAGTCTTTCAGATCCACACGTTCTAGCACTGGATGTACAATTTGTCCAGTAGGAAGTTGATGGATGAGTTCTCCTTTTGTATTCAATGTGATAATTACAACTCTCCGATTATATTGTTGATTCTTAGGAATGTCTGCACCAGATTCGTTTCTGTTTGACAGGACTGGGTTTGCCTCTCCACAGGCCTTCGCTTCTAATTGCGATTTAGGAATTCCTTTTTTGATTAGATATTGTTTTACGGATCGGACTCTGTTTTTAGAAAGTTTAATATTATAAAGTGCACTTCCTTGTGAATCCGTATGTCCTATAATTGCAACAGTGATGTGTGGGTTCTTCTTTAAATTTTTACAAAGTTTATCTAATTCCTTTTTTGCTTTCGTTTTCAAATCAAATTGAGCGAAGCCAAAATAAATCGTTTTCGAAAAGTCAGAATTTTTTGGAACTAGGGTAGGAAGGCTACTACTTTCTATGGGTTTAATAAGCGCTTCCTCTTTGACGGTGATGATAGTGGCATTAGAAAAACCTCGGACTATTAGCGAATCTTTTATTCGCGCTGCAATAGGGTATTCTTTAAAAATTGCTCTTAGGTAATATCGGTAGATGTTGTTTTGGTCAACGTCCATGTAGATATTATTGACGCCACTAAATGCAAAATGTGTAAAGGGTACCTTTTTTACAAAAGACCCAATTTGAATTTTGTATTGATTATTGGAAAAGCAGAGAATAGAAAATGAACAAAATAATAGTGTCCAAAACATAGTGTTTAGTGCTTGCATAGTGTTCGGTTTTGGTATTTAAAAATTGGAATGGAGTCCGTCGACTCGCAAAATAATTAAAATATAATATTAATGCAAATTGTAATGTGTTAAAGCTTGAAGAAGAGCTTGTTGAAGGATTAGGATTATGTGAACACAAAAGGGTTAAACGACAAAAAGCCCAGATCAACAAAGATCTGAGCTTTTATAATTTTGAGTTG
>CAYXQH010000016.1:0-21770 GCA_964467425.1 uncultured Saprospiraceae bacterium | reverse complement strand
CTGGTTGCGGCGTATCTACATTAGTATCCACCATCACTTCCGTTTCATTCGTACAGCCATTGACCTGATCGGTAACGATTAAAATATAGGTTCCAGCTTCTTCCACCTCTAGTTCAGCAGCATTACCAACCGGATCTCCATTAGCATCATTCCATTGATAATCGAGTGGATTAATCCCGGTGGAAAGTGTTCCATCTAATTGGGCAGAATTGTTTTCACAATTTAAAATACCATCAACATCAGCCAATGCTTGAGGGTCTGTTATATCTTGATCAACGTTCACTGTTGTTTCAGCAGTACAACCATTTAAATCATTGGTTATAATTAAGGTATAAAGGCCTGGAGTATTTATTTCATTAGAAACATCTATCCCAATTTCTTCTAGGTTTTCATCGAGCCATTGATAGCTTAAATCTCCCGTTCCAGTAGAGTTGCTGCCATCAAGAATAACATTTAAAATAGTACAGGTCAGGATACCGTCTACATTTGCATCGGGAATTGGATTTTCAATATTCTCCTCTACAACAACCATAGTCTCCTCGGTACATCCATTTTCAGCATCTGTAATGGTTAAAAAATAAGTGCCCGGATCGGAAACATTTATCGTTGAACTAATCCCGAGATCTACACCACTGTTATCTTCCCATTGATATGAAACCGTGCCCATTCCCGAAGATCCACCAGCATTTAATGCCACATTTAAAACATCACAGGTCAGCAACTCAGGATCTAAAATATCTGGTTCCGGATTCATTATATTTTCAATAACTTCTACTGTTTCCTGTGCGGTACAACTATTATTCGTATCTGTAATAATGAGTGTATAAATACCAGGATCACTTACCGTCGTTATTTGTTCAATAGATATTTCTTCTCCATTTTCATCCACCCATTGATAAGTAAGTGGTCCATTCCCTGTCGATCCACTACCATTTAGTGTAGAATTGTTTTCAATACAATCAATCACACCCTGGACTACCGCATCTGGTTCAGGCAGGTTTTCATCCGCTTCAATCGTGACCTCTGCTTCTGCCGTACAACCATTTTCTGAATTTGTAACAATCAAAGTATAGGTCCCTGCTTCAGAAACATCAATCGATAAATCTTCTCCAATTGTAATGTCTGATTCATTCAACCATTCGTAAGTAATTGTATTTCCTTCCGTAGAACCATTACCATTTAAATTAACAGAAACGGCATCACAATTCAAGATATCATCATCACCAGCATTGGCAATGGGGTCTTCAATATTTTCATCAACTGTAACAGCAGTTTCTGCAGTACAACCATTAAAGGCATCCGTTATAATTAAGGTATAGGTCCCTGTGCTTCCAATATCAAAACTTGGATCTTCGCTTACAATATCTCCGTTAGCATCCAGCCACTGATACGAGAGGTCTCCATTTCCAGTGGATGTACTTCCATCTATCGTGACCATCTCTACATCGCAGGTCAGCAAACCAGAAACGTCTGCCATCGGGCTAGGTTCTTCAATATTTCCATCAACGATCACAGTTGTCTCAGCAGTACAACCATTTTCAGCATCCGTGATCGTTAAATAATACGTACCCGGATCGGAAACATTAATCGTTGAATTAGTTCCAAGATCAACACCTCCATTGTCTTCCCATTGATAACTAATCGTCCCCATTCCTGAAGATCCAGAAGCATTTAGTTCAGCATTTAAAATTTCACAAGTCAGTTCAACCGGATCTAAAATATCTGGCTCCGGATCCATTATATTTTCTAATACTTCTACTGTTTCCTGAGCGGTACAACTATTATTTGTATCTGTAATTACAAGTGTATAATTACCAGGTTCACTTACCGTCGTTATATCTTCAATAGAAATTTCTTCTCCATTTTCATCCAACCATTGATAGGTAATTGTCCCTTCTCCTGTCGATCCGCTACCATTTAATGTAATGCTACTTTCATTACAATTGATGACTCCTTCTACTACCGGATTCGGGTCGGGTAAATTTTCATCTACTTCAATAATAACCTGCGCTTCTGCGGTACAACCATTTACAGAATCCGTAACAATCAGGGTATAAGTTCCGGCTTCGGAAACATCAATGGATAAATCTTCTCCGATTGTAACCGAAGATTCATTCAACCATTCATACGTAATTGTACTTCCTTCGGAAGAACCGGCACCATTTAAATTAACTGAAACAGCATCACAATCTAAGATATCGCCATCACCAGCATTCGCAATTGGCTCTGCTATATTTTCATCGACTGTAACTGCTGTTTCTGCAGTACAGCCATTAAAGGCATCCGTTATAATTAAGGTATAGGTTCCTGTATTTCCAACTTCAAAGCTTGGATCTTCGCTTACAATATCTCCATTAGAATCTAGCCATTGATAGGTTAGATCTCCAGTACCAGAGGATGTACTCCCATCTATGGTCACCATTTCTATATCGCAGGTCAGCAAACCGGAAACGTCTGCCGCTGGGCTAGGTTCCTCCATGTTTTCTTCCACCGTCACTGTCGTCTCAGCCGTACAACCATTAATAGAATCCGTGACAATTAAAGTATAGGTACCTACTGCGGTCACTGTAATTTCTTCGGTAGAACCGATTTCTGTTCCATTATCTAACCATTGATAGGTTAGGCCACCACCAGAGGAGGAGCCTGAGCCATTCAAAGCAACCATTGTTTCAATACAATTCAATACACCATCCGCCATAGCTTCTGGAACAGGTTCTTCATTATTTTGATCAACTACCGCAGTGATTTCCGCAGAACAACCATTATCTGCATCGGTGATGATTAAGGTATAGGTACCGGGGTCCATCACTTCAATCTGAGATTCCTCGCTTAAAGAATCTCCATTCGTATCCAGCCATTGATAGATTATTGCACCATTTGCAGTGGAGCCCGATCCATCAATACTGACCATAGTTTCATTACAATTTAATATACCTGAGGGGTCGGCTTGTGGCTCTGGTAAATTTTCATCTAGCTCTACATTTGCAGTAGTTTCTGCCGTACAACCATTACTATCATCTGTAATAATCAGCGTATAGGTACCAGACACTGTGACTGAAATGGAGTCATTTGTTCCAAGCTCTCCCCCATTCGAATCCAACCATTGATAATCTAAATTTCCGGTGCCGGAAGATCCATTTGCATTAATAAAAACTTCTGTTACATCACAAGTCAGGATCCCGCCTGTTGCATTCGGGTTTGGTTGGACAATATCCTGTTCAATATCCACTGTAGTTTCATCGCTACAACCATTTTGCAAATTCGTTACGATCAAAGTATAAGTTCCAGGTGCTTCCACATCTGTCAAGGTATCCTGGCTCACTTCGACGCCATTAGGATCCAACCAAACATAGCTTAGGGAATCTCCTCCTGAAGAGTTAGCTCCACTTATATTGACAATCAAGGAATCACAAGTAAGGATTCCGGAAGCTTCTGCTTCTGCGACTGGAGGAATAGCATCCTGCGTAATCGTTACCATTGCATCTGTAACACAACCCAGTGAATCGGTAACCGTAACGGTATGTGGTCCAGCAGATAAATTTGTTGGGTCTTCATCGGTTGATCCGTTATCCCATTCATAGGTATAATTCGGGCTTCCTCCATTTACAGTCAGATCTGCACTACCTGATAAAGAATCCAGGCAATCGACTCCTTGCAATTGAATTATATCTGCCATCATGGTATCGGGTGCAACCACCTCTTCGCTGTCTACGTGTGTACAGCCATTCATATCGGTAACTGTAACGGTATATGTTCCCGGTCCAAGGTTATCCAAATCTTCAGTAAACATATCATTGCTCCATTCATAAGTATAATCTGGAGCACCTCCATTAATTAATAAATCTAATGCTCCATCAAAATTTTCAGGACAACTCACTGAAGTGGGTACAATAAAAGAATTAAAAATCGTTGGCAATACAATTCCACTTCCATCCCCTACTCCGGGACAACCTTCTACAAACAAACCTCCAATCGTATAAACTCCGACTTCGGAGGCATTTACAAAATATGGATTTTCCGTTATACCAATAATCGGAGCTTGTGGGACACCATCAATATATAAGGTTAAGTCCCAGGGTCCAGGTCCTGTAAAATTGATCGTTAATATTCCTGTTGGATTCCCTTCGCAGACTTCAATAAATCCTTCAATAAAAGCGAACGCTTCTTCCTGAACGGTAACTGAAGCTGTTGAGGTAGATTGAGTTCCACATTCATCCGTTACCGTAACATCATAGGTTTGTGTTCCCACTGTTGCATCTACGGTAATAGAAGGTCCGTTTCCTCCATTACTCCACTGATAGGTATATCCGGGTATGCCGCCAATTACATCGGCAAAAAGTGTAGTTGAGGTTTCATTACAAAAAACCCATTCGGGTGTCGACACTTCCATTGGAGGAAGATCATTGATTTCAATTTCTATGGAAGCATCCTGACAGGTACACGGATTATCTAATTCCAGAATTATAGTTTCAGAACCTTCTATTATGAAATCTTCAAAAACTGAAAACGGTAACAGAAACTGAGTCTGTCCTGCGGGGATGGTAATAAAAGGAGGAAGTGCGGTAAAGTCAGCACCACTTGTAGCGGTACTTGCTGGAGAGAGATTAAAATAGACATCAAAAGGCAAGCTCAAATCTACATCGTCTGGTCGTTCGAAAATGATAAATCCATCGCCGGCACAACCTTCATAAGCAACACCGGTACTTCCCAAACCTGGTAAATCTACATCCATGGAGACATCGCCACCTAAGTTAAAACTATTCGCTTCCAAAAATACAGCTGAATCAAAAATGCCATCATTGACATCTCCAACGACCATACGAATATGATAGGTTTCGCAGGCTTGTACATTTGCTGTAGCTGTAAGAATAGTTGTAAAACCATCATATTCAATTTCCGTCTCCGCAGCACCTGGGTTATTTAAATCCGCAGCGACACAGCCGTTATCAAATTGAAGTTGTCCAATCGGTACATTATCAACATAATAAGCTGGATTCGTTTGGATATTAATCGTATTGATAGATACTGCATCAGTGGTACCAGGTACAGTTGCAATGTTATCTCCATTATTTGTAAAGCCTCCACTAATTCCCGGGCCACTAATAAAGAAACCAAAGACATCATTAAATCCGGTGTTTACGTAATCACAATATTCATCAGAAGCAAAAACATATCTGAACTGAATCGTATTTACCACGGGAGTAAAATCAAATTCAATTCCCACAGCGTCAAAAACATTTCCTGTTGCCAAAATATCTAAATCCGGATCTCCACTTAGATCATTAAAATTGGTGGTTATATTTGAAGTATTATTGGGTCCAGCAGAATTACCGATTGCTCCTGATGCTAAAATCACTCCTTCGTCCAGACCAATAGATGAAGTACCACTATTAAAAAATCCGATTCCTTGTGAATTACCAATTGCCTGTACATTACTCACATCGAAACATCCACCTCCAATAAATATATCTTCAATTAATTGTTCAGGAGTGAAGCTAGGATCTGTCATAATCCCCATCATGCCAGAGCGCATGGCATCTTCTTGATTTTCTTCTTTTTTTGAAATCGAAAGCGTGGCAAAAAATGCACTATTTAGACTGCAATTTTTACTACGCACAAAAATTTCAGCTGTAGATCTAACAGCTTGAACTTCTATATATGGTTCGTTTTCTAATTTAACAAAATCAGTAAGCCCATCTTCAGAAAGATTTAAAACGCATACATCATGAAACGTTTCAACAGAAGCCCAGATTTCATACTCCTTCCCTGGTTCAAGGTTCGTGAGCAGAACTGATTCTTTCGATTGATTGATAGCTACGGTAAATCTTGAATGATCTGAAACTATATTTAGACTGTCTTGAATATCTGAACAGACATTACTAGCATTAGCCTTTGAGGAAAAGCTATTTAAAAAAGAAAACAGTAAGATTAATAATACAGTTTTTATTAGGTAAAATTTATCCATGCGCAGGGTTTTGGGTTTCTCTATTTTTGACTTTTGAGCTAAAGGAAACAACGCACATTTTTTGTTTGTTAGCTACCTAAATGATAGACTAATAATTATTTGATTGGGCAAAATTCGCCTTATGTTTTCTATTAAAATAAAAAACATAAGCTAAATTTTATTGCAGGGAGCATTCAAATATAGTGAAATATTCCTAAGAGAAAAAAAGGAATTAAGAAAACTTAATAAGTTAGCAGGTAAGGAAGTAAAAAGTGGTTAAAAAGAGCTAAACAAGGAGAATAAAGCTAGTTAAGGCAGGATTTAAACTTCCTTAACTAGCATTATTCATTGAAACGTTTATCAATCAGTGATGGTAATATCGCCTTTAAAAATTTCTTTGCTACCATCTATAAACTCTACCTCTGTCCAGTACACATAGACCGCTGGATTGAGTTGTTCTCCTCTAAATTTTCCATCCCAGCCTTCCGTTGGATTATTAGGTAAGAAGTTGAAATTCTCAAAAACTAACTCTCCCCATCTGTTGAAAACCTGGAAAGAATTAATTTGATTAATTCGCTGTGCATTTCCATAAACTGTTACAAAATCATTAATCCCATCAAGATTGCCCGGAGAGAATGCATTTGGCACATATACGTCTTTATCTTTTGCAACTCTTAGGATAATTTCATCCGTATCAGAACAACCGTTTAAATTTACAATCGTCACGTTATACGTTATTGACTCCAAAATGGTATCTACTGAAGGATTCAAACAATCCGTACAACTTAATCCTTCTGTTGGTGACCAAATAATAGTATCAATATCCTGAAGATCAAAATTGGTCAACGCATCGATTTGATAATTATCTCCAAATTGTAAAAGAACACTAGGTTCCACTAGTACTTCTAATTCTGCCTGACCATCTATCGTTAATTGTTCGCTATACTCACAGCCTTCAGAATCTTGAATGACAACATTATAATTACCCGGATCTAAATTCGCAAAAGCAGTTTGGCTAGTGAAATTTTCACCTCCATCCAAAGAAACTAAAAACGGCCCGGTTCCTCCTATAATTTCTGCAATAGAAATACTTCCCTGATCTCCAAAACATAATGGATGATCAACTAAGGCATCAATGCCAGAAGGAACATTATCACTTTCATTAACAGTAACGGTATTACTTTGTGTACACCCATTTTCTGTATCCGTCACGAGTAACGTATAAACACCGGGTTCGAAAACCGTTGTATTTAAAGCTGCGTCATTTTCAATTGTTCCATTTCCACTCCATTGGTAGGTATAATTTGTACCAGCTGAAGATCCAGTTCCACTAATTGAAACGCTCTCCGTCAAACAATCAAATTCTTCATTGGTACTCGCAACTACTGTTGGTGGCGTAGTATTTTCATCAACAGTTACAGAAGCATCATTTACACAACCATTATCATCATTGGTGATCGTCAAGGTAAAAGTACCCGATTGATTTACTGTTAATTCTAAAGTATTTTGACCAGTGCTTATTCCAGGCCCCGTCCAATCATAAGACAGATTCCCAGTATTAGAGGAAGCCGTTGCATCTAATATAACCTCATCGTTTATACAAGTTATAATATCCGGATTTTGAATCGAAACTTCAGGAAGTGAAACATCTTGTGCTACCGTAATTTCTTGTACATCTGTACATCCATTCTGGGTATTGGTAACTAATAAGGTATAGGTCCCTGGCTGATTAATTTCAGGATTAAAGGTATCGTCACCAGAATCAATATTCCCGTCAGTAGTAGTCCATAAGAAGGTAAGATCACCAAAAGGTTGAGATCCTGAACCATCTAAAGTCAAAGATGTATTCGAGCAATCTAAAGACTGAGCAGAACCAAAGTCTGCAAAGGCAGTAGGATCATCTGTATCTTCTGTAATTAGTACCTGATCCTGTGATTGACAGTTATTCGAATTATCGGTAACGAATAAGGTATAAGTTCCAGCATCACTAACTTGAAGCGTCACATTCGTTCCAACTACTACCCCATTGCCATCTTGCCATTCATAAGAAAAATCAGTTCCCATACTAGAACCAGAGCCATCCAGTACCACTTCAGAATCAGTACAAGTAATAGTAGCTGCCGCTCCTGCTTCAGCCGTTGGCAAATTAGTATCTGGAACAATTTCAGTTGTCGAACTAGCCGTACAACCATTATCTGTATTTGTAACGATTAAGGTGTAAACACCTGCAATACTTACATTAACATCTTGAGTATTTGCAACAGACATACCTAAAGGATCAAGCCATTCATAAGAAAGGTTCTGACCATTTCCACCTGCACCACTCAACGCAACATCTGTTTGACCACAAACTAAGGTTTGATTAAGTCCTGCATCAGCTGATGGTGATTGAATATCCTGGAATACTTCAACCGTTGTACTAGAGGTACATCCATTATTAGTATCGGTAACGATCAAGGTGTATTGTCCTGAAATAGACGTATTAAAATCACTTGTATTTGCAACAGTGATTTGATTTTCATTTAACCATTCGAAAGAGATATTACCACTCACACTTGAAGAGTTTCCACCATCCAGCATCACATCATCATTAATACAAGTAAGCGTTCCATTAGTAGAAGCTAAAGCTGTTGGTAAATTAGCATCAGGTGTAATGATCGCCGTTGATTCTGAAGAACAGCCATTCATGGTATTAGTAACCACTAAGGTATAGGTTCCAATTTCAGAAGCATCAAACACTGTCGATGTACTAATGACTACACCAGCTTCATTCAACCATTCATAAGAAAGATTTTGACCACTGGAATTGGATCCATCCAAGGTAACAATAATATCATCACAAGATAAGACTCCTCCTTGTCCAGCATCTGATACTGGCGTGGTAATATCCTGCCCAACGACTACATCTGCTGTAGCTGTACAACCATTCATTGTATTAGTCACCAGTAAGGTATAGGTATCCGGATCTGAAATTGTCGTGGTTAAATCTCCAGAAATAAGATCACCATTTGCATTGGTCCATTCATAAGAAAACATTCCACCAGTACTGGTTCCTTGCCCTCCTATTTCATAGGTAGTGATTTCACAATTAAGAGTTGTATTTATTCCGGCATCAACCGAAGGCGTTTCAATATTCTGTTCTATCGTTAAGCTCGCAGTCGTTTCACAATTATTATTAGCATTCGAAACGATAAGCGTATAGGTTCCTGGCAATGAGACATCTGTAGTCGAAGTAGTTGCAACTTCAACTCCATTTTCATCTTGCCATACATAGCTAATTCCATTTCCAGAGCTGGTATTTGCACCTCCTAAAGTAAGCACACTTACATTACAGTCTAAAAGCCCTCCAAGTCCGACGTCTGCTACAGGAACATCTGCATCCACGAAAACTTCGACCATATCTGTTGCCGTACAACCATTTTCGCCAGTGACGACTAAAGAATAAATTCCAGGGGACTCAATCACGACTGTTTCAACAGCAGAAATAATCATCCCTTGCTCATCTTGCCATTCATACGTTAAGTTTCCAGTATTACTTGTCGACCCACTACCATCGAGTGTCGTTTCTGTTTCATCACATGTTAGAGTCGGATCTGTTCCTGCAAAGGCATTTGGTTCTTCTATATCTTCAAAAATCTCAACTGAAGAGGTTGCTGAACAACCATTAGTACCATCCGTAACTACTAATGTATAAACTCCAGAACTATTGACTTCTTGTGTAATAGCTGCGCCAATACTCACTCCATTTTCATCTAACCATTCGTAAGAGATATTCATTCCTGTAGAAGAATTTTCTGCATTTAGCATAGCTGTACTTATCGAACAATTAATGGTGCTACTCAATCCTGCATTTGCTGTTGGCAGATTAGCATCCGGAACGACTCCTACACTAGACATTGCTGTACATCCATTATCTGTATCCGTTACTACGAGTGTATACATTCCTGTTTGATCTACATTAACAGATGCCTGATCTCCAACGGAAACGCCACCTTCATTAAACCATTCGAAAGATACATTTCCACTCTGACTGGTACCAGATCCTGAGAGCGTCACCTCCGTATCCGTACAAGTAAGTGTAGCACCGTTACCGGAATTCGCTGTTGGTGTTGCTATATTTTGATCTACATCTACCGTTGAGGTTTGACTACATCCATTATCCATATCGGTTACTACTAAAGAGTAGGTGCCCGGTGTGCTAGCATCATAGGTTGCTATATTACTAACGGAAACATTATTTTCATCAAACCATTCAAAGGACAGCGTACCATTTGCAGTCGAAGCGGAACCATCCAAAGTAGTTACAGAAATATCGCAAGTTAGTAAAGCGTCTAAGCCTGGGTTTACAATTGGTGTATCAAAATTTCCAAACACCTCAATTTCGTCTGTAGCTGTACAACCATTTTCATTATTAGTAACGATTAAAATATAAACTCCTTCCTCTTCCGTAGAATAAGTCATTTCACTTCCTAGAACATCTCCACCAACATTTTGCCATTCAAATGATAAGTCCATCCCTGTCGAAGCAAGCCCATCTAATAAGGCATTTGTTTCCAAACATGAAATCGTTGGATCGGCGCCAGCATCAGCAACAGGTGCTTCAAAATCTTCGTCTACTAAGGCAGACGATGTAGCCGTACATCCATTATCTCCATCCGTTATAATTAATGTGTACATACCACTTTGACTGACAACAGTGGTAGCTTCCATTCCAATAGTAACTCCGTTTACATCTTGCCATTCATAACTTAGATTACCTCCTGTCGAAGCCGAACCATCCAAGGTATATTCGTCAATTAAACAATTCAATAAACCATTATCTCCTGCAACCGCCACTGGAACAGCTGCATCTGTTTGAACTTCTACTGTTGAACTTGCAGTACAACCGTTATCCATATCTGTAACAACTAATGTATACTCCTCTGCCCCATTCACGACGACTGTAATATCATTACTTATAGAAACACCATTCGCATCAAACCATTCATAGGAAAGGCTATTCCCTTCCGAGTCGCTACCATCCAGTGTCACATCAGACTGCAGACAAGTGATAAATTGAATAGCTCCAGCATCTGCTGAAGGTTCAATTATATTTTCACCAACTTCTACCGATGAGCTTGCAGAACAACCATTATCATCATTCGTTACAACTAAAGTATAAGTCCCAAGCATGCTTACATCTATCATAAGGTCGGCACTAATTGAAGTACCATTTGGATCAAACCATTCATAGGAAATATCATTTCCAGAAGTAGATCCACTTCCATTTAAGGTAACTTGATCTATAAGACAAGTAAGGTCGGCTCCACTGCCTGCATCCGCAGTTGGCAAATCCGCATCTGGAGTTACCTCGACTGTTGAAGTAGCTGTACATCCATTATCGGTGTTCGTAACGATCAAGGTATAGATGCCTGTTTCCGTGACATCCACCATGACATCTTCTCCTACTGTGACATTACCGCTATTTAACCATTCATAAGAAATATTATTGCCGGCAGTCGATCCACCTCCATTTAAGGTAACTTCTGAATCCGAACAAGTTAAGGATGCTCCTTGTCCTGCATTTGATTCAGGTGTATTGATGTTTTGATCTACATCGACATCTAAACTTGCTGTACATCCACTTTCTGTATCGGTAACAACCACAGAATAATTATCTGGAAGTATTACGTCTAGATTATCTCCAACGCCAATACTATTTCCATCCGAATCAAACCATTCATAGGATAAAGTACCTGTACTGGTAGAGGCACTAGCATCAATATTGACTTCTTCATCAATACAGGTTAAGATTCCGTCTGCTGTAGCCACGGGGGTTGGCAAATCTCCATTTTCCATAACCTCAACCGTCGTGTTTGCGGTACAACCATTTTCAGCATCTGTAATAATCAAGGTGTATTCACCTCCTGTATTTACAGATAAGTCAACAGTATTTCCGACAACCGTTCCATTTTCATCCTGCCACTCATAATTCAATGTTCCATTTGCTGTAGAGCCAGAACCATCTAAGGTTACTTCTGTAACATCACATGACAAGTCCTCATTGACGGTAGCTTCCGGGGTGGGATCTTGAACATTTTCAAGAACTTCAACTATCGTTTCAGCTGTACATCCATTTTCACCATCTGTAATTATAAGGGTATACTCACCTGGATTTGATGCATCTACTTCTGCAGTTTGTCCAACCGAAACTCCATTTGCATCGAACCATTCATATTCTAAGGTACCTGTTCCAGAAGAACTACTTCCATCCAGGGTTGCATTAAGATCAACACAGGTTAAAGTGCCCATTACCTGAGCATCAATAGTAGGAGCCTCAATATTTTCATCAACATCAATTGTTGTCTCAGCTGTACAACCATTTCCATCATCTGTAATTATAAGCGTATAAGTTCCTGAAGTATTCACCTCTACTGATGCTGTTGTACCTACTGATACATCATTCGCATCTAACCATTCATATTGCAATGTTCCATTTCCTGTAGAGCCGGAACCATCTAAGCTTACAGGATCACCGATACAATCAATCAAGCCTAAAGCTTGTGCATCAATGGTAGGGCTTTCTATATTCTGTTCAACCGTAATTGAAGCAGTAGAAGTACAACCGCTTTCTGTGTTTGTAACGACTAAGTCATATTGTCCAGGATTCACAATATCCGTTTGCTCTGTTTGCGCGATTATTGTTCCATTTTCATCTTGCCACTCGTAGGAAAGTGTTCCGTTTCCTGTAGAACCAGAACCATCTAATGTAGCCATCGTATTAATACAATCCAAGTCTCCAGAAACTTGAACATCTGCTGTCGGCACCTCCGAATTTTCAGCAAGCGTTTCAGTTGCTGAAGCTGTACAACCATTACTAATATCTGTAACGATTAAAGTATAACTTCCAGCAGCAGCAACATCTATGGACTCTGTAACATCAATTATATTTCCATTCTCATCCTGCCATTCATATTCTAAAGTCCCTGATCCAGAAGAACCAGAGCCATCTACCGTAACAGAAATAACGTCGCAAGTTAATTCTCCATCTATTGTTACTTGGGAAATAGGTTCTTCTACATTTTCCATTACTTCTACGGAAGTTTCAGCCGTACAGCCATTTCCACTATCTGTAATAATAAGGGTATACTCACCTGGATTCGATGCATCTACTTCTGCAGTTTGTCCAACCGAAACTCCATTTGCATCAAACCATTCATATTCTAGCGTTCCTGTTCCAGAAGAACTACTTCCATCCAAGGTGGCTGAAAGATCAATGCATGTTATTGTTCCCATCACTTGTGCATCAATTGTTGGCATTACTGTATCTTCATCAACATCAACGGTCGTCTCAGCTGTACAACCATTTGCGGCATCAGTAATAATAAGGGTATAGGTCCCTGAAGTATTCACCTCTACTGATGCTGTTGTACCTACTGATACATCATTCGCATCTAACCACTCATACTGCAGTGTTCCATTACCGGTAGAAGCAGAACCATCTAAACTTACAGGATCACCGATACAATCTATTAAGCCAGAAGCTTGTGCATCTATCGTTGGGGCTTCAACATTCTGATCAACTGTGACCATAGCGGAGGAAGTACAACCATTTGCAGCATCTGTTATTACTAATGTATATTGTCCTGAATCTAAAACATCGGTTTCAGCGGTCTGGGCAATCACAACACCATTTTCATCTTGCCACTCATAAGAAAGAGTACCCGTTCCTGTAGAAGCAGAGCCATCCAAACTAGCAGAAGTATTAATACAATCTAAATCTCCAGACACTTGTGCATCTGCGGTAGGGACTTCAGCGTTTTCTTCTACTGATTCAGAAAGCGAAGCTGTACAACCATTTGAATCATCTGTAATAATTAAGGTATAGTTTCCTGCTGCTGCAACATCGATAGATTCTGTAACATCAATTATATTTCCATTTTCATCCTGCCATTCATACGAAACGGTTCCTGTACCAGCAGATCCAGAACCATCAAGTGTTACATTACTAGAAGTACAAGATATTTCACCACTAGCAGAGATATCAACTGTTGGTTCTTCGGTATTAGATGTGATTTCAACTGAAGTAGTTTCGGAACATCCATTCGCATCCGTTACTGTTACAATATGAGATCCTACACTTAAACTACCGGGATCTTCACCCATTGTCCCATCGTCCCACATATATGTATATCCAGGTATCCCTCCGGCAACGGTGAGATCAGCGGCTCCTCCCGTAGGGTTATTACAATCTACTCCTTGAGTTTCGATAGCATTCAAAAGTAATGGAAGCGGTTCTGTTATACTAACAGGAAGTGAAAAAGTACAACCGCTGACATCTGTTATCAAAACGGTTTGAAGACCTCCCGTTAAATCATTAGGATCTTCTAGGTCACTACCATTCGACCATACATAAAAATACGGTGCCGTACCTCCAACTGTTGTTAAATCTACCGAACCATCATCTCCTCCAAAACAAGAAACGTTTTGTAAGACATTCGCACTTGCTAACAACTGATCAGGTTGCTCCAGTGTAATACTATTTATAGCCATACAATTATTCATATCTGTCACGGTCACCGTGTATACACCAGCTACTAGTTGACTTAAATCTTCTGAAAAACTTCCATTACTCCATTGGTAAGTGTATCCTGGTGTACCTCCTAAAACAGTCAGGTCAATAGCTCCATTAAAATCACCAAAACAACTAACTGGAGCTATTTCAATGATAGAAGTACTTAAAGCCTCTGCTTCCGAAACAGTAACAGAAGTAGTCTCTGTACAACCATTTGCATCTGTCACCAAAACAGAATAATCTCCCATAGGCAGATTACCAATGTCTTCCGTCATTGCACCATTATCCCAACTATAAGTAAAAGGTGCATCTCCTCCTGTAACAGTCAAATCGATCGAACCGGTACTTGCTCCATTACACCCAGCATCAGTAGGAATAGAATTTAAAATAACGTCTACTTCCGAAACAACTACTGAGCCTGAAGCAGATCCAGCACAAAATTGGTTTTCGACATTAGAGAGCGTATAAGTTCCTGAACTATTAACAACTAAACTAAATGGATTTTCTGTTATACCGCTAATAACTGGCTGAGGGGAACCATTAAATAAATAAGTTAAATCCCAAGGGCCCTGACCAGAAAAAGTAACCGTTAAGGTAGCGCTCGGATTAGGATCACCAGCACAAATAGCTGCGGTACCGGAAAGCGTTGCAGTAGGCTGACTTTGAACTTCAATTGTAACATCTTCGATTACCTCATTTGAACAAGCATCTGTTACTGTTACTGTGTAAGTAGTTGTTGAAGCAGGAGAAACATCTATAGTGGAAGAAGTAGCTCCCGTACTCCAAACATAAGTAAAGAGTGGCGCTCCACCATTTACAGCAGGTGCAAGGGTAGAGTTTTCCTGGCCACAAACTGTAATGTCATCAAGCACAATTGCCATATCGACATAGTCCTCTATAAATAATTCCCCGGCCTGACCAGTACAAGAACAAGCAGAATCATCGATAAGTATCGTAAGGTTTTCTAATCCTTCTACAAGACCATCAGGAAGAATATCTACATCAATAATATAAGTTGATACTCCTGCTGGAAAAGTAAAGGTGGTTGGAAAATCTACAAAATCTACTCCAGGGGTAGCGGACCCTCCTAATTCAAATGAAAAATCCAGAGGCATATCTAAATCCAAAGAGTTTCTGGTAAAAATAATTTGCCCATCCTGACAAGCTTCAAATGCGGTATCACCACCTGCTCCAGGAACAGTCACCTGAACATCAAATTCCCCTCCTGCATCAAAACTTCCTCTTTCCAAAAATACAGCTGAATCAAAAGCAGAATCTCCTGCATCTCCAATTACTAATTTAATATGATAAGTTTCACACGCTGTTAATCCATCAATTTCCGCAACAAATATGGAAGTATAGCCATCATATTTGATGTCGGCACAGTTTGTTTCTGCTCCACAAGAGCCCTGAGCATTTGGGTTAAAATATTGAGTATTCGTATTTTGATTGACATTATTGATGGCTACTTGAGTTGTCGTTCCTGGAATTAGTGCAACATTTTCAGCACCATTTGTAAAAGGTCCAGTGATACCCGGCCCACTAATAAAGAATCCAAATACATCATTAAACTGTCCTACAAATTCGCAATATTCTTCAGAAGCAAATACATAATTAAAACTTAATTGGTCCAAGGTTGGTACAAAATCAAACTCAATTCCGACCGCATCGCCAATGTTCGTACCAGCTAATTGTACTAAATCAGGATCACTTGCCCCTCCTCCGAATCCGGAAGCATTCGGCCCACAAGGACCTGTTGCTGCGGTAGCTTGTCCTGTTGATAAAATAACTCCTTTACCTAAACCTATTGAAGCATCTCCATTTACGAAAAATCCTCTGCTAGAACTATTTCCAATCACACCTACATTTGAAACATCAAAACAATCTCCTCCAATAAAAATATCCTGAATTAATTCTTCTGTTGTAAGACTTAAATCAACATCAATAGGTGCAACACGTGAATCACTTTCTGGTTCTTCTATATCTGTTTCACAAGAAATACAAATCATAGACAACCAAGCCTGATACTTTTCTAAATTTACACAGCTTGAAGTTTCAACTTCAAAATCCATGCAGTTTGCTTCTGCTGTGAATCGGAGTGAAGCTAATTCGGATGGGTTTAGGCTTGTTGTATTTGCTCCGTCAATATTTGAAATAGAAAACTGACAGGTTGTATTAGAAATACTATGGCCATAAATTTCATACGTTTCTCCAATCTCAAGATTACAATAGCTAATGATATTTTCTGCTCCAGAAAGGGACAACAATTCTCGATGTTCCGTACTTTCTATATAAATCGGATCACCAGAACAATCCTCAACTATAGGAGAGTTAGCAATAGAATTATTACAAATTAGAAAAAAAGAGAGAACCAGGACATGTTTGTAGAGAGGTCGCATAATGCTGATTTTTATAGTTTTGGTTGTGTACTATATGCTTTTATAAGAATAAGCTAAGCTGTTGAAATCTAGTATAAGAAAACTCGCTATGCAAAAAGCGAATTTGAAAAGAAGCGGCAGAGAAACTATGCCTCACATTAAAAAAGCATATTTTTCAATAACGAATTTAATAAAATTAAGAAAGATTTAACTTATAAAAGATAAGAAATGTAAATTCTTGCCAAAACAACGTATCCCAAAGGACAATAAATGCCGTTTTATTTATTGGAGCGCTTGGTTTTACCCAAAGAAAAGTATAAAAAACAAAGAAAACAGCCTTTAGGCAAAAGCTTTTTTCATTCTATTTAATTCAAAAAAAAAGGGTCGAGATCCTTATAAATTATAAAAATCTTCAACCCTTTAGTCTCCTGAAAGAAAATTTGTTCTTAAAAACCCTCCTCTAGCAAGCCTAAAAAAGCGTTTTAAATTTTCATATCAGAAGAAATATGAAAGCGAATTGTACAAAATGTTAATACAATATTCTTAATCAGTTACTGTTATATCTCCTTTGTAAATTACTTTTGCGCCATCAATAAATTCAATTTCTGCAAAGTATATAAATACGGAGGGATTTACCGTGGAGCCTTTAAACGTTCCATCCCAACCAAATCCAGGATCATTTGGCATTCCATCCTCTATACCAAAAACCTGTCCTCCCCAACGGTCGTATATTTTAAATCTGGAAATATTTGTTACTAAGCCTTCTTTTGCGTAGATCATAAAATGATCATTCGCTCCGTCTGCATTTGGAGAAAAAGCATTTGGAATAAACACTTTTCTATCCTTATCAACTCGAAGTAAAATATCGGTCATTGCTTCGCATCCGTTTTGATCAATCACCGTAATTTGATAATTCGTCGTTTGCAAAGGAAAGGCAATAGGATCCAGGCAATCTCCACAAGTTAAGGTCTCGTTTGGTGACCACAGAACAGAATCTAATTGAGCAAAAGGAACATTTACAATCGCGTCAATCTGGTACGTATCGCCCAAATCAATTTCTACCAAAGGCTCTACATCAACTAATAATTCTGAAACACCAGGAATAAAAACTGCCTCTTCATACATACATCCTTCTGAGTCCTGAATAACCACATTAAAACTACCTGGTTGTAATTCTCTAAAAATATTCGTTCCATAAAAGTTTTGTCCGCCATCAATTGAATAAACATAAGGCGCTTCTCCACCAGATACTGATGCAATACCTAAACTCGCTTCATCACCAAAACATTGAGGTGCAAAAATTTCTATCGCTGCAGCATTCGGCACATCAGGATCTTCAAAAACTTCAGTCGCATCAATAGCTGTACAACCATTAAGCGTATTTGAAACCAACAATATATAATCCCCTGCTGTGTTTACCTCGGGAGCCAGGCTATTTTCACCGTTTTGAATCAAACCATTACTGGTCGTCCATTGGTAAGAAAAAATAGAACCGGTAGAGGATTGGCTCCCGTTGAGGTTAACAAAGTCGTCATTACAATCCATTTCGGTCGGCAACCCGGCATCGGCGATTGGTGCAATACGATCTTCCATAACAGTAACAGAAGACGTATTTTCACAGTCATTTGATGTATTTAAAATAGTCATAGAGTAAGTGCCGGGTTGGTCGACCGTTGGAAATAGTGTATTTTCTCCAGTGATAATATTGCCATCATTAGTTGTCCATAAAATAGTATAGTTGACTCCGGATGAAGAACTTTGTGCATCGATTGTGATCACCGAGTCAACGCAGGTCAACGTAGCTGCGGGATCAATAATAGCTTGAGGCAAATCCATATTTGATCCGATAAAAACGGAAGCAATATTAATACATCCATTCTCCGTATTTGTCACTTGCAATTGATAATTCCCTCCAGCATTTACTTCAGCTGCAATAGTATTTGATCCATCTGAAATATTACCGTCAGCCGTCGTCCATTCAAATGATAAACTTCCATTCGGTGCAGATCCTGAGCCATCAATTACCGTACTAGGCTCAGAGCAATCCAATACCAATGGTCCAATAATTGAAATCGCAGCAGTTGGTGTAATGGTATCAATAAAAACTTCTACTTTATCACTTACTACACAATTGGTGGAAGTATTGGTTACATTAAAATTATAGGTTCCAGCTTGATCGACTATTGGCGTCATTGTATTTTCACCTGAAACAATATTTCCATCCATAGTCGTCCATTCGTAACTAAACGAGCTGCCTTGGGAGCCTGTTCCATTTAAGCTCACCATACTGATTATACAATCCAGGGATTCATCTAAACCAGCATTAGAAACAGGGACATTTGGATCAAGGTCCACTACGTATTGAGCAGCGATAGAACATCCGTTTGCATCCGTCAAAACCAAATCATAAGTACCTGCTAAAAGGTTCTCAGGATCTTCTACATTTCCAATACCATTGCTCCATGCAAAATCATATGGAGCAGAACCACCGCTAGGCGTAATAGAAATACTTCCATCTTCTGCTCCCGGGCAAGATTCATCGGATGTGGTAAAATCAATACTCAATTCCACCGGAGCAACGGTAGCTAAACCAGCTACTGTTCCAATACAACCCATATTATTTACACTTTGAAGCTGGAACGTTCCCAGAACCGACGTTTCCAAAACAAAGGGGTTTTCAGATACATTAATAGCTGGTTGAGCAACATTATCGATCGTGTAGATAAGCTCCCATGGTCCATCACCTGTAAAAGCAATCTGAAGTTCTGCATCAGGATTTTCCATACAAACCAATTCGGTCCCACTAATTGTAGCCGTAGGTGATTCAACAATTTCTATATCTACAAAAGATTCGATACTATTCCCGCATTCGTCTATTACGACAATTGAAAGCAAGGTATCCGCATCTGCATAAAAATCGAGCATAGCAGTAGTATCTCCAGTGTTCCATAAAAATGTGTAGCTCCCCCATCCACCTGTAATTGTAGGTTCAATAATCAATGGAACAGGATCACAGAAAAACACATCATCGGTTACTACTGCCAGAGGCTCAATATCTTCAATAAACATTGAAATATTTGGTATTGCGCAAGAGCAAGGAGCATCTAATTCCAATATAATAGTTTCTGTACCTTCAAGGATTGCATCATCATAAACGGTCAGCGGAAGGTAATAAACCGAGTCGCCTGCTGGTATTGTTATTGATGAAGGTAATGCTTCATAATCTAACCCAGCTGTTGCAGTACTGAAAGGAGAAAGCACATAACTTATCTCCAAAGGCTGACTGAGATCCTCCGAAACTCTTTCAAAAACAAAATAAGCGTCGTCACAACTCTCATAAGAAACATTCGATGCTGCGCCTCCGCCTTGAGCTTCCGTATACACTTCTGCATTTTCTCCAGAAGAAAAACTATTCGCTTTTAAGAATACAGCCGAATCATAATAACCGTCTGCAACATCTGCTATGATCAATTTTATATGATACGTTTCACAAGGCTCTACATTTGCCATTGCTGTCATTACAGAAGTAAAGCCATCGTATTCTATATCATTGATTGCTATACCATTTTGACTGATGGGATAATTTTCACATTGCAAATAGGAAGGAATGCTACTATGTTGATCGCTTGGAATATTATTTACATAATAGGTTGGATTAGAAAGATGATTGACACTATTTATGGCTGTATAATTATTAGAATTTGGAACTAGTGCAATGTTTTCTGCATTATTAGAAAAAGGGCCATTGATACCGGGACCACTTATAAAAAAACCAAACACATCGTTGAAACTACTATTGACATATTCGCAATATTCCTCTGATGCAAAAACAAACTCGAAAGATATTTGATCAGTAGTCGGTGTAAAGTCAAATTCTAAAGCAGCAATATCGTACATGATTGCAGTGTTCACCATTTGAGAAAGATCAGGATCTGTTCCAAAATCAAGAAAGGAGTTTCCAGTATTATATTGTTCATTAGGTCCAACACAACTCTGTGCATTACCTGTAGAAAGGATAATACCATCTTCTAAATTAATGGAAGTGCCACCATTCGAAAAATAGCCACTTGCTAAATTATTACCAGTATAACTAATGGAACCCGTTTCAACATCAAAACAATTTCCTGAGATAAACACATCTTCGACCAATTCTCCTGCGGTATAGAATTCATCTACTTCAATTCCTGTCATGCTCCTCGAACTATTTCTCGGATCACAAGAGGTACAAGCAATTGAAAAACGAATATCGGTTGCAGCATCACATGATTTGCCAAGCAGAATGCTTTGTTCTTCTGACTGTGCTTCAAATTCCAATACCAAATCCAATGTTGAAATTGGATCAATAAAGAAAGGCAAACAATCAGAAGAGTGATTGCTCAAAAATATTTTATACGTTTCGCCTCGTTTTAAATCTTGTAAAACTATTTCATTTATTGCTGTTTCAAGAGTTAAATAATGTCGGCTTGCTCCATCGGTAACTGGGATAGCCTCTGTCGTTTTTGTTTCGTTAGCATTAGCTGATATGGCATAAATAAAAATGCTGATAATCAGTAACGCGATCCTGCTGTTGCGCATGATTAATGGGAATTTTAATCGATTTTTAGAAAATTAGAATTCCGGGTCTAATAAATAAAATTAGGTTTTATGCCACGAGTGATCGTTGACATAAAAAATCCTTGGATGTTTGAAAATTCAGCTAGCTAGGAACCCAGAAGTCCGATTCAACAAAATGTCATGGGAAAGTAAGTGTGCTAGTAATGGACTATAAATGGAGTGAACGATTGAATAAAATCAATCGGAAATGAAGAGAGTTGTTAGTCTCAATAATCGGCTCTTCAACCTCATTTTAAAAATTAACGTGTGTGGAGAGCCTAAAAGTAATTTTTTTTTTTAC
>CAYXQH010000015.1:0-21838 GCA_964467425.1 uncultured Saprospiraceae bacterium | reverse complement strand
GATGCTGACGAAAAATTATTTAAATGTATCCTGATATATGATGATCGTAATCAGGTTTATGTTCCGGCTAATGAATAGTCAAAGGAACAGGTTTTTAAAAGTAGCAATAAAAAAGAAACACGATAAATGTTAAGCATTTATAGAAAAGAAATAAATTCATTTTTCAGTTCATTAGTTGGATACATCGTGATAGGTGTTTTCTTACTTAGTTTGGGTTGGGTGATGTGGATCTACCCAGGTACCAGTATCTTAGAAAATGAATTTGCCACCTTAGACCAGTTATTCATTGGCGCTCCACTCATTTTTAGTTTTATTATTCCAGCATTAACGATGCGATCCTTTGCAGAAGAACATCAGGTTGGGACACTTGAGTTTTTAGCAACAAAACCTTTGTCAGACTTAGGGATTGTTTTTGGAAAATTTTTAGCATGTATGACTCTGGTCGTATTGATGTTAATACCTACTCTGATTTATTTTTATTCAGTACATCATCTTGGAGCTCCTGTTGGAAACATTGATGCAGGTGGAGTCATAGGGAGTTATATCGGATTATTATTTTTAAGCGGAGCTTTTGTATCCATCGGTTTACTTTGTTCCTCCCTGACTAGAAATATTATCGTATCCTTAGTTTTGGGTATTTTTGCTTGTTTCTTTTTCTATTGGGGATTTGATTTAATCAGTGAACTACCAGCGTATTTTGGAAAAGGAGATACTTTTATCCAGATGCTAGGTTTTGATTTTCATTATAATTCGCTAAGACGAGGTGTTTTAGATACACGCGATATGCTATATTTTATTAGCATGATTGGCATTTTTCTTTCGTTGACCTTAATTTCTTTTAATAGTCGAAATTGGTATCAGTTTAGAGCGAAAGTAGAAGGAGAGAAATCCAGAAAACTTCCAAAGTCAAAATTGAGTATAGTGGAGACTTTAATTGGTGTTTCAATTCCAGTTTTAGTTTCGGGAATCTTTTTTAATCAATTAGGTCTCTTTTCTTCCCTCGTTTTATTGATGCTTTTATCACTGATAAGTTTTTCGTTAGTATTTGCATTTAAAGGAAGAGGAACAATTGTTTTTCATACGTTGATTCAACCCTTGGTTACGATTTTAATATTCATCTTAATTGCAGTTTTGGGAAGTTTTATATTTACAAAATTTGACTTAACGGATGATAAGCGATTCACCTTAACGGATCCCTCTATAGATATTTTGGAAAACGTAGATGAAGTCCTAGACATTTCCGTTTTATTAGAAGGCGACTTACCTGCTAACTATACCCGTTTACAAAAAGCTACTCAAGAACTACTCGATGACTTTCGATCCTACAATGGCTCGATAAATTATTCTTTTCAAAATCCAACAGAAGGTTCAATCGATGAAGTTAAAAAAAATGTGGAAGCCTTAGGGAAACAAGGGGTAGAACCTATTTCTATTGAGATACCAGGAGTTGATAGTCGGGAGCTGAAATATATTTATCCTTATGCACAAATAAATTACAAAGGACGATCTTCTAAAATTAATTTATTAGAACCGCTGGAACCATGGATGAACGAACAGAATATTTTAAATAAGTCTGTAAATCTTCTGGAGTATAAATTTATCAATGCCATTCAAAAACTGGAGTCTAATTACCGACCTGTCATTACCTACACCATAGGGCATGGAGAATTGCAACCTTTACAATTTGCTGATTTACGTAAAACGCTATCAAGTTATTATGATGTTGGTGGTTTACATTTAGATAGTTTAGTGGTCATTGATCAGAATGTAGATGTCCTTTTAATTCCTAAACCTCGCTTACCGTTTAGTGACAAAGATTTGTTCAAAATAGATCAATACGTGATGAATGGTGGAAAGGTGATTTGGGCAGTTGATGTTATGGATATGAATATTGATTCTTTAGCTTCAAAAGGAGGTGCTTCTTATATTTCCGGAGAAATGCCTTCGGCCGAAGGGATTGGGAATTTGCTATTTAAATATGGAATCAGAGTTCGACCTTCAAATTTTGTTTTCGATGTTGAAAGCTCGCGAATACCTTTACAAACTGGCGTTCAAGGAAATAAACCTAAGTTTGACATGTTCCCCTGGTTTTATAATCCAATTGTTTCTCCTAAATCGGAGCATCCAATTGTCAAAGGATTGGATCGGATAAATCTATTTTTTCCTACAGTAATTGACACCAGTGTAGGCGTCAGAACAGATTTACGTAAAGAGGTTCTTCTGAGTAGTTCCACTTATTCACGGATTCGACCTAATACGCATCGCTTTAGTTTTGATGAAGTCAACATTGATCCTAAACGATTGGAATTTGATAGTCCGGAGCAACCTCTGGCAGTTTTATTAGAAGGCGAATTTCCATCTGCCTATCGAAATAGGGTTTCTCAAAATATGTCTAATACTTTAAAAGAGATTGGCTCAGAATTTAAAGAGCAAAGTGTAGATACAAAAATGATCGTGATTTCTGATGGAGATATTTTAAAAAACTTAGTAAATCTTAGAACTAAAGAGTATTCACCCTTAGGTTATAGTAAATACGAGAATTACACTTTTGCCAATAAAGATTTTATGTTGAATTGTATTGAATACCTGATGCAAGACCGAGGCGTTTTAGATGCACGATCTAAAGTGGTAGAACTGCGATTATTAGATAAAGTAAAAGCCCAGGCTGGGAAGGATCGATGGCAGTTTGCCAATATCGGTATTCCACTATTAGTGTTGCTGATTTTTGGACTATTATTCACATTCATTCGAAGTAAAAAATATACTTCATAAATAAGCTATGATGAAAAGGACTACAATTATTTTAATTTTATTATTACTCGGGTTAGGAAGTGTGACAGCATGGTACTTCGCCACGAACTCAGGTAAACCCAAAGCTACTAATCTTACCTCAAACATGGATTTTTCTATAGATCCGGATTTAGTACATAAAATTTTTCTTGCAGATCGAGAAGGAAATAAAACTACTTTGAAAAGGGTTGATGATGAATGGTTATTGGAAGGAGAAAAGAAAATCAGACCGAATGCGATTATGTATATTTTGGATGCCATTAAAAATGTGGAAGTAAAGTATCGTCCGGCAAAAGCGGCCTATCCTACGATCACGAAAGATTTGTCAATCTTTGGTATTGAGGTGGAGCTTTATGGGGAAAACGATGATTTATTACGAAATTATTATGTTGGAGGGGTAGATGAAAAAGGAGATGGAAACTATATGATAATGGCTGAGTCGGATGAACCTTTTGCAACCCATTTGCTAAACTTTGTTGGCGGAATTCGAACAAGGTTTGCAATGACAGGTGATCAATGGCGAGACCGTTCCATATTTGCTGAAAAGCCTGAAGATATTGTTTCTGTTTCCATAGAATATCCGAAACAAAAAAACCAGTCCTTCACGCTATCTAAAAATGGAAATTCTTATGATGTAAAACCTTTCTTTAAAACAACACCGATTATCAATAAGAATGTTTTAAAAGGTAAACCCGAACAATTTCTAATTAATTTTAAATCGAAACTGGCAGAAGATTTTCAAAATGATTACATTTTAAAAGATCATGCAAAAACAATAACGCCATTTGCTATCGTAAGCTTAAAAACGAAGGATGGATCAGAGAAAACGGTTCGTTTTATACCCTATCAAAGACCAGATAAAGATGGTAAAGTTATGTCTCAGGATCGTAATGCAAAATTAGTGCGTTTTCATGCAGACTGTAGCTGGGGAGATTTTATGGTGGTTCAACATCCGGTCTTTAATGAAATATTTTGGTCCTACGAAGGCTTTTATAGGTAATACCAAAAATATGTTATCCAAAGACCTGAATCGATTAGCTATCGTTTCAAGTGCTACATTAAAAAATAGTAAGATTGATGCAATGACATAATAAAGCGTCTTTTCTAAGTAGAAAAGTTTTATCTTACAGGTCACTCAGCGTTACCTATTTTAAACACATGAAAAAGTACTTTTTTCTTTTAATTTCTTTGATTCTTTTTATGGGGTTCATTTTACCCTTCCCAAGCACACCTAAAGTGCATCATGACCATTGCACGCTCTCTGCTTCACCAGATTGGGGCTTCTTTGGACATCGACGGATTAACCGGATGGCTGTTTTTACTTTACCGCCAGAGATGATGGTGTTTTATAAAAAGCATATTGAATTTATTACAGATCATGCTGTTGATCCAGACAAACGAAGATATGCGACTAAACACGAAGCTAATCGACATTATATTGATATTGATCAATGGGGGAAATACCCTTTCGATGACTTACCGAAAACCTGGACGGACGCTTTGCTAAAGTATGCTTCTTTGCATGTGGTTACAGAACGAGGAGATACGCTCTCGGTGATTGACAATGCTTCCATCAATGGAAAAGATCAGTATATAAAACTAACGAAGCAATTTTTGAGAAGGTATAAAACGGTTGGTATAGATTCGATAAGCTATGAAGTTTACCGAACCTTTTTTTCGGATAATATCATGGGGCAGTATTATGAAGATGACTGGCTGGTAGAACAGGAGGCGTTAGACAAGTTGCTTGAAAAAACGATAAAGTGTAAAAAAGTTTTTGCGGTGGATCATTTTTCTGAGCATGGTATTTTGCCGTATCACCTGGAGAAAATGCAAACAAAGTTAACGGAAGCATTTCGAGCAAAAGATGCGGATAAAATTTTAAGGCTTTCTGCGGAGTTTGGGCATTATATTGGAGATGCGCATGTACCTCTGCATACCACTACAAATTATAATGGTCAACTCACCAATCAAATAGGAATTCATGGTTTTTGGGAAAGTCGAATTCCAGAACTTTTCGCGGATAAACAATTTGATTTTTTTGTTGGAAAAGCGGATTACTTTGAAGGAAAGAAAAACTACTTCTGGGATATTGTTTTGACCAGTCATGTCTATGTCGATAGTGTTTTGCAGATTGAAAAATCACTGAGCAAAACCTTTCCGGAAGATCAGCAATATTGTTACGATGATCGGTTAGAAGCTACCATTCGAACACAGTGCGAAGCTTATGCTGCAGCATTTAATAAAAGAATGGATGGAATGGTAGAAGCCAGAATGCGAAATTCTATTCATTCGATCGGAAGTGCCTGGTACACCGCCTGGGTCGATGCAGGGCAACCAAATCTCAAAGAATTTATCCCGTCGAAAGGAGACTCCAAAGAGGATGAGGAAATCGATGCTTCCTACAGAGGTGGTGCAATCAAAGGGCGAGAACATTGAATGATCTCGAATATTCAATAACCAATCTTCAATTTCCAATATCCATTTAAGAATCGTTCTATTATTAATCTTCAAGCCAAAATTATATTTTCTGTTTCTTCCCCTAAAAAAAAATGAAAGGCTATATCAAATTCAATATTCCCCGTTGAATCGAAATCTAAGACAATACTGGATATTGAATATTCATTATTGGATATTTCTTTTCTTGGATATTCATTATTCTTTAATGCTTCATTTTTATTAAGCAATTTTTACCTTTGCGGAATGACAGATAAAATTCAACTCGCTCTTAAAGGAATGGCCATGGGTGTTGCAGAAGTGATACCCGGTGTATCTGGCGGGACCATCGCTTTTATTACTGGAATTTATGAAAAATTACTCCTATCCATTAAGTCTTTTGGACCAGGTTTAATTGGCGAATTTAAAAAAAATGGTTTCGGGGGTGTTTGGAAGAGCATTAATGGAACCTTTCTCGTGACCTTGTTTGCTGGAATGGTCATTGGCGTTGTCGTTGGTGTATTTGGTGTAACCCATCTTTTAGAAAATTACCCGCCTGCTGTATGGGCCTTTTTCTTTGGACTAATCATAGCTTCGGCTATTTATGTTGGAAAACAAGTAGAAAATTGGAATTGGAAAACAATCTTGTTTTTAATAATAGGAGCGGTCGTCGCTTACGGTATAACGATCCTTACACCTGCGAATGGATCGACTAATTTATTCTTCGTGTTTCTGTGTGGAATGATTGCTATTTCAGCGCTAATCTTACCGGGAATTTCTGGAAGTTTTATCTTACTCATGTTGGGGATGTATACCTATATAGTTTCCGAAACACTGAGAGAAGCCTTGAGTACTTTTGCAGCGGATAAATTAATTACTATGGGCGTATTCGCTTTGGGTTGTATAACCGGGCTTATGACTATTTCCAGATTATTGTCCTGGACATTCAAGCATTATCGTTCAGCGACCTTAGCAGTATTGACAGGTTTTATGATTGGTTCTTTAAATAAAATTTGGCCCTGGAGAAATCCTGTTGAATGGTTGAGAGATTCCGGAGGAGAAATTATAATGGAAGATGGGGCTCCTAAAAAGATTCTTTTGGAAGAAAATGTATTACCTACTGGATTCGATGGAGATCCTTTAACCCTTTGGGTGGTTGTTTTTGCAATTGTTGGTTTTGCAATTGTTTTTATATTTGAAAGATTTAATAAAAAATAAGCCTCACTATTTATATATTCTAATGAAAAAATTTGGCCTGATTGGGTATCCACTTACACATTCTTTTTCTAAAAAATACTTTAGCAATAAATTTGATAAAGAAGGTATTTCTAATTGTAAGTATGAATTGTTTCCACTAGAAAGAATAGAAGATTTATCGCTTTTATTAAAACAAGAACCAAATCTTATTGGACTCAATGTTACGCTACCTTATAAAGAACAAGTGCTGCCTTATTTGAATGAAATAGATGATAGTGCAGCTACTATTGGGGCGGTCAATACCATTAAAATAAAAAATAATCAGTTAGCTGGATTTAATACAGATACCTTTGGTTTTGAAGAATCATTGAATCGATTTATTGCTGAAAATGACCTTTCTGGAATTGAAAATGCACTTATACTTGGTTCAGGAGGTGCTTCAAAGGCGGTAAAATATGTATTAGATCGCTTAAATATTAGCTATAAACTTGTTTCTAGAAATGTTAAGAAAGGCGATTTTTGTTACAATGACCTCAATAAATCCGTCCTAAGTAGTACACAATTGATTATTAACACTACACCTTTAGGGACATTTCCAAATACAGATTCTTTTCCGGATATCCCATACGAATATTTAAATAGCAGTCATTTGCTTTTTGATTTAGTATATAATCCCGAAAAAACTGTATTTTTGAAAAAAGGCGCTTCCAGAGGAGCTTATATTAAAAATGGTCTGGAGATGTTAGTTGGTCAAGCTGAACAGTCCTGGAAAATTTGGATGAAGGAGGAAGATTCTTAGAGAACAAGCACACTATAAAACAGAGAACATGATTGATTACCCCGATCCTGGTACTATGAAAAATTCAAACTCAACCATTGATTTTTCGAATACAGAAGTGGCTTTTTATCATAAATCTGATAAAGAACTTAAAAAGGCTGCCTGGCTTTTTTCGATGATGAATAAACGATGGTTGGTAGATGCACTATCACCAATGGGTTTATTCGCTGTACGGATGCGTTTACCTTTTGTCCAATCCATGGTAAAAAAGACCATTTTCGAGCAATTTGTTGGTGGTACTACACTACTCGAAAGTCAAAAGTCCATTGATCTTCTTTTTGATAATAAAGTTCAATCCATTTTAGATTATGGTGCTGAAGCAAAATCTACAGAGAAAGATTTTAATTACACCATGAATGAATGTATTCGCTCGATCGACTTTGCAGCGACGAACGAAAGTGTCCCTGTCGTTAGTGCTAAAATTACTGGTTTAGCAAGTTTTAGTTTATTAGAAGATATTCAACATGGGAAAAGCCTTAGCAAGGAGATGAGGAGAGCATATCGGAATGTGTTGAAAAGAGTAGATGCAATTTGTCATGTCGCTTGTGATCGAAATGTGGGAATCTTTTTTGATGCGGAGGAATCTTGGATCCAAGATACTATTGACCATTTGGTCAATATAATGATGAAACGCTATAATAAAGAAAAGGTCATTGTCTATAATACCTTTCAAATGTATCGGCACGATCGGTTGCAATACTTGATTGATTCTTTCGACAAAGCGAATGCAGCAGGGTATATGCTCGGAGCAAAATTGGTTCGAGGCGCTTATATGGAGAAAGAACGTGCGAGAGCAACAGAAATGGGGTATACTTCACCAATTCAAGTAACTAAGAAAGCGACGGATGATGCATTTAATACAGGCATTCGGTTTTGTGTAGATAATTATGAAAGAATTGGTCTTTGCAATGCGACCCATAATCAGGATAGCTGTCAATTATTGGCAACTCTAATCAGCGAAAAGAAAATCCCTAAAAATCATCCCCACCTCAACTTTTGTCAATTATATGGGATGAGCGATCATATCACTTTTAATCTGGCTTCACAAGGCTATAATGTGGCGAAATATTTGGTCTACGGCTCTGTTCAGGATGTAGTCCCTTATCTTATTCGAAGAGCTCGTGAAAACTCAGCAGTTTCTGGAGATATGAGTCGTGAATATGCATTAGTCATGGAAGAAGTTAGAAGAAGAGAGCAAGTTTAAAAATTCGTTTTAAGCTTAAAAAGTGCTTTGAATAGCCGAAAAAATTAGGGCAAAAATGTATTTAACGCACCTTTAACTAAAAAAACATAATTTTTAGTAATAATTAAGACCGCATTTCTATTAGAATGAAGGTTTATTTTAGTTCGACTAAAACAAACGCTTCTACGGCACCCAGCATATTAGTTATTAAATTCGTTTTCAAAACAAAACAGAGAAGACAAAAGCTCCCCAAGATGGATAACTTTAATCATGTTTATTTTTATAACTTTTTTCCGCCCGCAGGAAATCAAAAAACAAAAACCCTGAAGAACTTTACCCTTTTATTAGGTTTACTTTTCTTATTCCAAATTACTTCTTTTGGCCAGGGACACCTTCAAGTCACTATTCAGGATGGAACAAGTACAACGACTTGTGATGATATTTTTAATGCTCCAGATCCTTTTTTCAGTGTAAGGGTAAATGGTAATAATTGGGAAACCTATCCCGGCAACCAGTTTTGTTTTACAGAGCTTCCTTATATGCAATATGAGGCATTTTATTCCTGTCCTTCTGATGTTCCTACGACCGTTAATTTATGCTTGCGGGTTTTTGAAAATGATGGTTTGTTTTGTAACCTGGATGAACAGTGTATGGTCGAGGTCTGCCAGGATTTTAATATTCCTGCTCCTGGAACTAGTGTTGATTATACCTTTGAAATTATAGATGGATTAGCGTCTGATGGAACAATTGATTTTACAGTAGAACTTGATGATAGTTTCGTTGGTGGTCAAAATGATTTTGTTTGTGATGCAGTTGATCTGGGTGTCCTTTCATACGTCGGAACGATCGGGGATGGAACACTTAGCAATTATAATAATTATTGCTCTTCAAATACAAATGAACCTAACCCGATAAATGAAGGTGGTGTATTTGGAAATGGCGGAGGTGTTTGGTTCACTTTTATGACGGATGATACTCCTAGCGCTTTAAATTTTATAAATACTTTTAGTGACCCTGAGGGTTTAGGAGACGAAATTGCTTTGGAGGTAGCCATTTATGAATCAACCGATGGAACATGCAATAATCTTAATCTTTTATATTCTGCTTATGATGCTTCGTCAGGTCTTGATCAGTCTGTCATAGCGCATTGTCTTTCGCCTAATTCACGCTATTATATTTTGGTAGATGCTGCGTTTATACCTGGCACTGGTGGTACTATCGGTGTAGAAGGCTTGTTTGGAATAGAAGTGACTTCCGTGGGAATTGTTGAACCACCGGATTTTCGTTGTGATGCAGAAGATTTGGGAATGGTTCCCAATGGAGGCTCTGTAGGTACACCTATGGATCAAACAAATTTTTGTGGAACAGATTTAGGAGAACCGAATCCTACAGCTTTTCAATTGCAAAGAACCGTATGGTATATGTTTCAAGCTCCTGAAAGTGGGCATGTAGTAGTAGATATTACGAGCGATAATCCTAATTTTTTAGGCATTGATTCTATTGATGCACAATTAGCAGTCTATCGTTCAGGTAGTAATTCCTGTATTGGACCAATGATCGAATTGGAAAGTTCATATACACCCGCAGATTTAGATGAATCAATCGAATTGCAATGTTTAGTGCCAGGAGATAATTACTGGGCAATCATTGATGGAAGCGGGAATAATACAATGGGTATTTTTAGTATAACGGTTTCGGATGCAGGCCCCGTTCCACCTCAATCAACAACGGTGCTTGATGAAGTTGTTTGTGGAGGAGGAAGTCTATTGGTTGGAGATAGTTTGTATACGGAGAGCGGATCTGTAGAACAATTAATTTTAGCAGCAAATGGATGTGACAGTTTAGTTACTGGCTTTGTAACGATATTGGATCCAATATCTACAACCATCGATACCGTAATTTGCAATGGAGAATCTGTCGCTATTGGAAACTCTATTTATTTTGATACTGGAAATTATTCAGATGTATTTACAACCAGTCAGTCTTGTGATAGTATTGTCTATACAAATGTTACGGTATTAGAAAGTGTACAAGCAGTTGCTATTCAATTGCAGGAAGCAAGTGATATTACTGCAAGCGATGGTTCTGTCACCGTAAACGTTACCGGTGGTACAGGACCATATACTTATCTTTGGTCTAATAATTCGACGAACCAAACCATCAATAATTTATCGCCTGGTTTATATTGTGTAACGGTTACTGCTGTCAATGGCTGCGAGGATGTGACTTGCATAAGTGTTTTATATCCAGGGGCTATTTCTGTAGATGTTGAAAATGGGCAAGTGTCTTGTCCCGGTGATTCTGATGGCGTTTTAACCTTAACGGTAAGTGATGGAATGCCGGCCTATAATTATGAATGGGGTGTAGACTTTGGAACAGCACAAGGAAGTGGAACAATAAATAATCCTGGAGAATCAGCTACTATAAACAATCTGGCACCAGGAACAAATTATACCATCACTGTAACCGATGGAGATGGTTTGATCATCGTTACTTTTGGCGAGATTACAGAACCTCAGCCAATTGTAAATAACCTCGATACCACCTTATGTTTTGGTGAAACGTTGATGGTAGGAAATACAACGTATAGTACTTCGGGACCTATTCTAGAAAACCTTACAAGCGCATTAGGTTGCGACAGTCTGGTCACTGGTACATTAATCATACTTGATGATATAACGACGAATCTTGATCTTACGGAATGTTTTGGAACAACGATTACTGTTGGAACAGCCGATTACACGACAACAGGTCCAATCAATGAAATACTTACTGCGCAGAATGGATGTGATAGTACGGTGACTGGCTTTTTAACCATTCTTCCAGAAATTGTAACGGACCAAGATTTTACTCTTTGTTTTGGAGAGAGTGTTAATGTTGGAAATTCTACTTATGCATCCTCGGGTGATTTTGTAGATGTGCTTCCAGCTGCGAATGGATGCGATAGTACCATTAATACGAGCGTGATCATTTTGAATGAATTAATAGTTTCTGCTAACTTAGTAACAGAAGCAAGTGGTTTGGGGGCTGCGGATGGCGTTGCAGAAGCTGTAGCAATGGGAGGCTCAGGAAATTATTCTTATTCATGGTCTAATGCATCTGCTGGAAATGTGGCTTCGAATCTAACCGGAGGACAGACCTATTGTGTGACGGTTACAGACGATACGAATTGTAGTGCGGAAGATTGTGTTGTGATATTATTTCCAGTGGATATTCAATCTGCTTTTATAAATGATACCTTAGATTGTCCTGGTGATACGAATGGTACTTTGACTTTTACAGCTTTTAATGGACAGGCACCTTATAATTACACCTGGCAAAATGCGGATAATTCATTGAATGGTTCAGGAGATGTTTTGGTGGAAGGCGGGACAACAACAGTAGATAATCTTCCTGCTGGAGTTTATTCGATTGAAATTTCCGATCAGTGGGGGAGCGGTTTTTTTACAATAGAAATAATAGAAGCTGATCCAATCGTGATCACGCTTGAAAATCAAACTGATGCTTCCTGTTTCGGAGAATGTAATGGTTCTCTGGAAGTGAGTGTCGTTGGTGGAGTTTTGCCTCATACTTTTCAATGGTCTTCTGTACCGGATAATGCTAACCTGGTCAATAATCTTTGTGCAGATCCCTATAGTCTGACTGTTACGGATGCGAATGGTTGTTCCATGACTTGGTCAGGGCAAATCAATGAGCCAGATGAATTTATTATAAGTTTAGAAGAAACAAATCCAGTTTCTTGTAATGGCGGGGATGATGGAATTGCAACATTGACCACCAATGGAACGCCAATTGATATTATCTGGAATACAGGAGGTACGAGTACTGAGCTTACAAATCTTTCTGCGACGACATATTCTGTTACCGTTACCAATAGTGATAATTGTACTGCAGAAGCGAGTATTAATATAAATGAACCACTTTCGGCTATAAGCTCTGTGATTTCTATAACTTCAGATATCAGTTGTAATGGTGAATCCGATGCGATAATTTCGATTGCAGCAAGTGGAGGTGCAGGGTTTACTTATGTTTGGAGTAATGGATTGACAGGAGATGAATTAGAAAATTTAGGCCCAGGTGCTTATCAAGTGACTATTACAGATCAGAATGGCTGCGAAGCTTTTGATGAAGTTATTTTATCAGAACCTAGTTTGATGTCAGCAGATTTAACAACCATTGAAGTGAACTGTCTGGATGGAGAAAACAGTGGTGGGATTCTCGTTGATACAGTCATAGGTGGCTCAGGTAGCTATCTATATTCATTGAATGTATCTACATTTGGAACCACGCCAGAGTTTTTAGGCTTAGAAGCAGGAGCTTATGAAGTTTTTATTCAGGATGCGAATGGTTGTGTTGAATCCTTTTCAACATTAGTCGATTCTCCTGGTGAAATAGAAGTAGACCTTGGAGATGATTTTACTTTGGACCTTGGAGAAAGTACGATTTTAGAGGCATTTACGACTAGTCAAAATCCTATATTTGATTGGTCTATTGATTCTTGTATTGGCTGTCCGGAGGTTCAAATTATGCCTGTTGAAGCAGGTATGTATGCTGTAACCGTTACTGATTCTCTATCGGGTTGTTCGGCTACTGATGAAATCATAGTAATGATTGATAAGCAAAGAGATGTTTTTATTCCGAATGTATTCTCTCCGAACTACGATGGTACTAATGACGTATTTAAAGTTTTCGTAGGACCTTCTGTCGCTCAGATTAATTCGTTTAGAGTGTTTAGTCGTTGGGGGGGAGTGATGTTTGAACGAACGGATATTATGCCAAATGAGGATATTGGATGGGATGGAACAATCAAAGGAAAAGATGCGCCCGAAGGCGTTTATGTTTATATCATGGAAATTGAATTCGTTGATGGCTTGACCAGACTTTACCGAGGAGATGTTTCCATGGTCAGATAGACCAAAACCAAATGAAAGCCCTAAACCTAAAAACCTTCGAAGTGGAAACTTCGAAGGTTTTTTTATAGTCTCTTTTAAGTTTATAATTTAAAAGAATATATTCCTGCAAGCTTCAAACTTGCGGCAGTGAGCTTATGTTTAATTCAACATTTCATAAATACCCGCAATTCCCTGACCGCCACCAACACAGGCAGTGACCATTCCATACTTCTGATTTCTTCTGCGCATTTCATTGAAAAGTTGTGTAGAAAGCTTCGCTCCGGTACATCCCAGCGGATGACCTAATGCAATCGCTCCACCATTTACATTTACAATCTCCGGGTCAAGATCTAAGGTTTTAATAACAGCCAAAGCTTGTGTTGCAAAGGCTTCATTTAATTCTACCTGATCAATATCGCCTAATTTTAAACCAGCTTGTGCAAGTGCTTTTGGAACAGCAGCACAAGGACCAATACCCATGTAAAGTGGATCAACACCAGCAACGGAACAAGAAACCATTCGTGCAATAGGAGTGAGGTTTAATTCTTTAACTAATCGCTCGCTCATCACCATGACGAAAGCTGCTCCATCAGAAGTTTGAGAGGAGTTACCAGCTGTAACGACACCTCCATTTTTAAATGCAGGGCGAAGTCTTGCCAGGCCTTCCATAGAAGTCCCGCGTCGCAATCCTTCATCGATCGCTACAGTATGTTCTTTTTCTTGTCGCTTATTATCTTTTACAAAAACTTCTTTTACAGTAACTGGAACAATCTCCTCGGTGAATTTTCCACCATCAATTGCTGCTGCTGCTTTTGCATGTGATTTTACTGCAAACTCATCGGCCATTTCTCTACTGATTTCATATTTTTTTGCAACTGCTTCTGCTGTAGCTCCCATACTTGAAAGATAATTCGGAGTGGAGCTGGCAACCATATAACTCGGAGCCAATTTATAGCCCGTCATCGGTATCATACTCATGGTCTCTGTACCTCCAGCGATATAACATTCACCCATCCCTGCTTTGATTTTAGCAACAGCAATAGATATGGTTTCTAATCCACTTGCGCAATAACGATTGACTGTCATGCCAGGTACTTCTATACCCAAGGCTCTCATAGAAATTTGTCTTCCAATTTGGAATCCTTGTTCTCCTTCAGGATTAGCACAACCAACGATCACATCATCCACTAATTTAGGATCGAAGTTATCCACTTGACCAGCAAGATGTTTTACGATTTCAACTGCAAGATCATCAGAGCGAAAGTTTTTAAACCCACCTCGCCCAGCTTTTCCAACAGCACTTCGATATGCTTTTACAATATATGCGTCCATTATATTTTAATTTAGATAATTTTTAAAATTTGAAATTTCAATTTTTCAATCAAATGACCTTAGGCCAATCACAACGAAATTTTAATTTCGTAGTGGCTTATTCGTTTGCAACATGTGCTGAATTCGCTCCATGGTCTTTTGCTCACCCGCTAAGCTTAAGAACGCTTCTCTTTCGATATCCAAAAGATATTGTTCTGAAACTTTTTGTCCAGAAGTTAAGTCACCACCACATAAAACATAAGCTACTTTTTTAGCAATTTTTATATCGTGTTCAGAAGCGTATTTTCCTAATTGCAATTCATTGGCTGCAACATAGCAAGCTGCTAAACCGCTTTGCCCAAGTACCTGTACATCGTCTCGAATGATAGGCTGAGTATAACCATCTGCCAATTCTAAAACTTTCTTCTTTGCTTCTCCAATATTTCGTTGCGTGTTGACCACTACACTATCTTTTTGTGGAAGCAGGTAATCATATTTAAAAGCTTCCCATGCAGAAGTTGCGACGCTTGCCATTGCTATTGTTTTGAACTTTTCGATAATTGTAGGGATTTTTACATCACCTTCAAAGAATTTATCAGAAGCTCTTACCGCAAACTCTTTTGTTCCACCACCACCTGGTATTAATCCTACGCCCACTTCTACTAAACCAATGTAAGATTCAGCAGCACAAACTGCAGCATCGCAATGCATGATTGTTTCACAACCTCCACCAAATACATAGCCTTGTGTTGCAGCGACAACAGGGATGCTAGAGTATCGACAGCGCATCGTTGTTTGCTGGAATAGATCAACTGCCATATTCATATCATCAAAATCTCCCTGGAAAGCTAACATACCAATCATCATAAGATTAGCTCCAACTGTGAAGTTGGTCGCATTATTTCCAATAACCAATCCTTTCCATCCATCTTCTTCAGCGATTCGGATGGATTCCTGAATACCACGAAGGATTCCTTCACCCATTGCATTCATCTTACTGGTAAATTCCAGATTAAGAACACCATCACCGATATCATGTAAGACTACTTCGCTGTTTTTAAAGACCGGCGCTTTTTCTCTAAGATTATCAAGAATGATAAATTCTTCTGCACCTGGAACAGTATGGTAAGCTTTACTTTCTTTATCAAAATATTTTTTAACGCCATTTTCTACTTTATAAAAAGAATCATGACCAGCTGCAGCCATTTCTTTTACCCAGTCTGCTACCTTTTCTCCATGCTTTTCAGCAATATCAATTCCTGCCTGTAGACCAACCATGTCCCAGTATTGGAAAGGACCAATCTCCCATGCAAAACCAGCTCGTACTGCATCATCAATGGCATAAAGGTTATCAGAGATTTCTGGAATTCTATTAGAAACATAAGCAAAAAGACCAGCTAAAGATCTTCTGAATAATTCTCCGGCTTTATCTTCTGCTTTAAAAATATACTGAATTCGCTTAGGTAGTTCTTCGATACCTTTGGCTTCTTTTAAACTAGGAATAGCAACACGTTGAGACGGTGCATATTCTAACGTTTCCAGATTCAATGCCAAAATCACCGGACGACCTTTCTCATCTTTCTCTTTTGTTTTTTCATAAAATCCTTTTCTGGATTTATTTCCAAACCATTTATTCTCAATTAAGAAATCTAGGTATTTAGGAATTTCAAAAGCACCTGCTTGTTCATCATTCGGGCAGTTTTCACGAATCCCCTGAATAACTTTTACAGAGGTGTCATGACCTACTAAATCACCTAACCTAAAGGTTCCTGTTTTTGGTCGTCCAATTGCAGGTCCAGTCACTTTATCTACTTCTTCGATGGTCATTCCTAATTCAGAAGTCAATTGGAAAATCTTAGCCATGGCATAGACCCCAACTCGATTTGCGATGAAAGCAGGGGTGTCTTTACAAAGCACTGTTTGCTTTCCTAAAAACAAATCACCATAATGCATTAGAAAGTCCGTAACCGATTGATCCGTTTCGGGTGTCGGTATGATTTCTAATAAACGCATATATCGAGGAGGATTGAAAAAATGTGTCCCTGCAAAGTGCTTTTTAAAATCAGCGCTTCGACCTTCCATCATCATATGAATCGGAATTCCCGATGTATTAGAAGTAACTAAAGAACCTTCTTTTCTATACTTTTCAACTTTTTCAAAAATTTGCTTTTTAATATCTAATCGTTCGATTACAACTTCAATGACCCAATCACAATCAGCGATCTTTTCGAAGTCATCATCAAAGTTTCCGGTTTTAATTCTACCAGCAAATTTTTTATTATAAAGTGGAGCAAATTTAGATTTGATCGCATTTTTCAAAGAATCATTTACGATTTTGTTTCGTGCTATCGGATTACTTTTCTCTTCCTCTTTAATGTCAAATGGAACAATATCCAAAAGTAAAACTTCGATACCTATATTTGCAAAGTGACAGGCAATGCCTGAGCCCATCAAACCTGATCCCAAGACCGCCACTTTTTTAATCTTTCGATTATTTGCTTTGGACATGCTATCGGATTGACTTGTTTTGTTAGAAACTAGGGTTTTCTCCATTATTTTATAGATTTTATTAAGATGAATGCTTTAAATCGGCAAAATGTTTTTAGTTCTGAGAAAATAGTAGCGAATATTCGCTATGCCGACAAAAATACGAAATATAAACTTTATTTGAAACGTGAATTCGTTATACTAGTTTAAGAATGTACCATTCCGTAAAGTAAGCATAACTAATCTGTTGTACTTGGTCTATTTATTAAATGTTGCAATTTGATTTAATCGCTATTAGTAGACCTAAAAAATGGGTTTAATCTGGCTTGTTTTCCCTAATTCGAAGAATATAAAGTTATAATTGAAGCACACGAATGAAACACCTTTTTAAATAAATGGTAAAAAACTTTAATTTTCTCTAGGCAATTGATAATTTGGAGCCTTTAAAAGCGTTCATTAAACATTATTAAAGAAATTGCTTTTAAATTAAGAAGCTTTTTAAAACATTTTCAAGAAAACAAACGAAACTAAAAGACTAAATCATGCAGGATAATTTCATTTTTCTTTTTTATAAAGACCAGGAGGAAGTGAGCAAAAGTCTCTATGACTTATTATATGGAGATGGAGGAGCGGGAGCCATTATTAGTTTTACGGTGATCGCAATTTTATTCGTTTTGGCAATAGTAGCAATTTACATTTTTGTAGAAAGACTATTAACCATTCAGAAAGCATCAAGAATTGACGATAGTTTTATGAATAATATTCGGGCAAATGTTGCAGCTGGAAATATAGCAGGTGCCAAAGCGCTTTGCCAAACGACGGATTCTCCTGTTGCTAGAATGGTGGAAAAAGGAATTATGCGAATCGGTAAACCTCTTCGTGATATTGATACAGCGATCGAAAACGTTGGTAATCTAGAGATATTTAAATTAGAGAAAAATCTTTCCAGATTAGCAAGTATCGCCGGTGCTGCTCCAATGATTGGATTCTTTGGTACCGTGGTGGGGATGATCCTTGCCTTTATGAAACTAGCAGAATCAGGTGGTGGTGCCCAAACAGAAGAGTTAGCAACGGGTATTTACGTAGCCCTGATTACCACAGCAATTGGTTTAGCTATTGGTATTTTTGCTTTCATTGGCTATAATTTACTGGTAGCAAATGTAGAGAAGGTAATTTTCAAAATGGAAAGAACTACTGTTGAGTTTATGGATTTATTGCAAGAACCGGCAGCTTAGCAAAGGTGTCAGAAGATCAGGCTTTACTCTAACAACCTCTTAACTTCTTGGTAAATGGGTATGAAAAAAAGAAATAAGATAAACGCTGAATTTAGTATGTCGTCTTTGACGGATATTATCTTTCTATTGCTTATCTTTTTTATGTTGACATCAAAGGTGGTTAATGTTGATGATGTGGATTTACCGGAAGGGAACTCCCAAACTGTAACCGATTTGGAAGTTTCTGTTACGCTTAAAAAAGATAACACCTACTATATCCGTGATAATAAAGTACCAATCAGTAAATTGAAAGGAGCTTTGGAATTGGAGTTAAGAAAAGTGGAAAATCCTGATCGAACCAAAATTGGGATTGCTGCTGAAAAAGGCACCTCATTTAACAATGTAATGAAAGTGATCAAGGTTGCCCATCAGTTAAAGAAAGATGCAATCATTCTTACTAAACCTACTGAACCCGAGGGTTAATATCCATTTTATTAGCTAATTAGAAATAAAAACGATGGGGCTTAAGAAAAGAACAAAAGTTAGTGCTGAATTCAATATGTCGTCCTTGACGGATATCATATTCTTATTGCTTATCTTTTTTATGTTGACATCGACGTTGGTTTCTCCACACTCTGTTAATATGAAAACCCCTGGTACGATTGAAAACCCAAGTACCGTCGATAGTAACCCTCCACGAATTGAAATTAGCCGTAAAGGGGACTTTGATCTCATAAGTGCTGACTATGACGGAGGCCAAATCAATTCAAAAAGGGAATTATATTTGGCTTTAAGAGGATTAGATAGGACAAATGGGGCTCAAAAGCTGGAGGTTATTGTAGAACCAGAACGAAATACGCCCGTAGAACACGTAGTTTTAGTTTTAGATATTTTTGAAAAATTGAAAATTGAGCCAATTATGGTGGCCACAGAATAAAAAGAGCGCAGTTTTCGTTAAAAAAACGTCAAAAACTGTTAAGAGACTTACTTTTTTTCAATTAAAACCATCTAAGGAGTATATCAAAATCTTAAGTTATGGCAGAATACGCTTTAAGTAAATATGATGGAAGTTTTCGAATTACAGCTAGAGTGGTGGCATCTGTTTTTGCAGTCGTCTTCTTGATTTTGTTTTTCTGGAAACTAATGGGATTTATGGATCCACCTCCACCACAAGGAGGGATCTTAGTAAGTTTTGGTCAACCTAACATTGGTCAAGGTGAAGAAGTATCTGCACCTCCTGCTGCCGCAGAAAAAGAAGTCGAGATAGAAGAACCTGCAGAACCTGAGATTTCTGAGCCTGAGCCGGTAGAACCTGAAGTTTCTGAGCCTGAGCCAGTAGAACCTGAGCCAGTTAAGCCTCCTCCAACGACGATTGAAAAAGATGTGGTAAAAGATGATAGAGCGAAAGCTATTGCTGCGGAGAAAAAGAAAGAGGAAGATAAAAAACGAAAAGAAGAGCGTGAGAAACGCCAGAAAGAGCTAGATGCTAAGCGAAAAGCGGATGCAGAGAAAAAGAAGAAAGCAGATGCAGAAGCTAGAAAAAAAGCGGAAGCAGAGCGTAAGAAAAAAGAAGCAGCAGCTAAAAAAGCAGCGGAAGAAGCTGCAAAAAAAGCAGAAGCAGATAAATTGAAAGGTGAAATTGGCGGCCTTTTTGGCCAAAGTGGTAGCGGTAAAGGAAATACCGGATCATCCGGAAACCAAGGAGATCCCAATGGAGATCCAAATGCGAGTAACCTTGAGGGCATCAGTACGGGGTCTGGTATGGTTGGTGGAAATTTAGGTAATCGAGGTGGTTCAGGACCATCAATTACAGATAGATCTCAGGCGACGGGTAAAGTAGTGGTGAAAGTTTGTGTTGATGCTAATGGTAAAGTGCTTAGTGCTAAATATACACAATCTGGATCAACGACTAGTAATAGTCAATTGAGAAGAATTGCTGAAGCTAACGCGAAAAAATGGACCTTTAAAAGAGGTGAATTAGACAAACAATGTGGAACAATTACCTATGAGTTTAAGGTAAAGTAATCCATTTTATAAAAATAAAAAAGACCAAATCCGGTAATCGGGTTTGGTCTTTTTTTTGGAGCAACATGAATCTTAATAAGCAGATTAAACGTTTTGAGGTTCTGAGAGTCCAAATACAAACAAAACCCCCGTATTATGAAAACGTACGCTTTAAAAACCAAAAAGAAATTCGAAATAACTGCTCGCTCGATAGCTTTCCTTTTCGGCATCACAATGCTATTTTTATTTTTCTTGAATTTATTGAACTACCAAATTCCTGGTCCCAAGCCAGGAGAGTTTGGAGCAGTCATTATTCCTGTTGATTCGGAAATTTATAGTAAAAAGAAGGCGAAGCCTTCTAATCCTGCTAAGGAAGAAAAAAAAGAAGCTGAAAAGACAAAAGAGACTAGCCCTAAAAAGGCAAAACCTAAAAAGACAACAATTAAAAAAGAAGTGGTAACTGATGATCGCTCAAAGGTTCTTCCGGTTAAGAAAGAGAAACCATCTGAGGCTAAAGAAGTTGAAGAGGTTAATGTCGAATCAGAATCAACTAACAAGACTGATGCTGCGGAGAAAAAGGAGGAAGCTAGTAAAATTAAAGATGGAATAAAAAACGCTTTTGATACTGGAACGGATAATACTGAAGTGTCAGATGATGAAGGTGAAACTGGAGCAACAACTGCTGAATCAGGACAGGTTGGTGGTGCTTTAGGTAGTAGAGGAGGGCAGGGGCCAAAAGTTAATGATAGCTCTCAAGCAACTGGTGTGGTAGTGGTTAAGATCTGTGTTGATGAAAACGGGAAAGTAATTAGTGCAAAATATACTCAAAGTGGTTCAAATACCACAGATGCTCAATTAAGAAAATTGGCTGAATCCAATGCGAAAAAGTGGACTTTTGAAAAAGGAAATATTGATAAACAGTGTGGCACCATTACCTACGAGTTTAAAGTGAAGTAATTCACTTCATTAAATATAAAAAGACCAAATCCGATAATCAGGTTTGGTCTTTTTTATTGGACTTATAATCTTGTTGATGAAATAAAAATGAGTCAAGATTTGGTAGGATTTTCAGAGTTACTTACCTTACAATTATGCAGTTAATTTCACCTGTTTTTGTAGCATTTAATTTAAACATGCTCTCATCAGCTTTTATAAGCTAAGATTATATCATGAATGCAAAAAAGAATCTTCTTAGTGGTATTGTAATAGGTGTTCTACTTTGTGTCCTATCTTTTATTTTATTTTCCTCTGTTATATTTGAATATAGTTCCTTCATACTTGGGGTTTTAATTTGCCTGCTTTTCTTCTTTTGTATACTGTTTTTTGGAAAAATATCCAGCTGGTTTAATAATAAATCTGCTTTAGCAAAGGCTGATTCTAAATCAAAAAATTTAAAACCTTCATGGTTATTTTTTTCCTTCTTTCTTATAATTGCCTGTATGGTAGGTAGCAGCTTGATTTATGAAAAAAAGAAAAATAATAAGAT
>CAYXQH010000014.1:0-22199 GCA_964467425.1 uncultured Saprospiraceae bacterium | reverse complement strand
AGTATATTACCTAATTAGAAAGGAATGTTACAGCTGGGGGGCTTTTTTTATTTTTTCTGAAAATTAAATCAAATTAAAGACATCCTTTAGATTAAAGCTTATTCTGCTTAATTAACGCCGAAAATTAGGGAGAGAGAACGGTGCATATAAAAATAAGATGTAATAAGTAGGAAAAGAATCTTCCGGAATGGAATCAAAAAACCCCGGACTTTCACCCAGGGTCATTAAAATCAACTAATCAAATTCGTTTTAGTTCTTAAGCAGTTTTTTCTATAGCTTTTTAATTGAGGGCTAAGCTCTCTCGTATTTAGAATTTTCAGGTAGTTTTTTCAAATACTGTCCACCTTCTATATTCAGATCAAAATTATTGAGATCGCTATATTTAAAAAGACCTTCCAGGCTCAGTAAAATAAATCCATCCTCCCCTCTTACAGTGATCAAAACATCCGTTATTACCTTGCCATCATCTCTAAGATGAAAATCTACGGCATCACCCCCATCTTTAAACTTTAAAAATTCTTCAAATTTATCTTTTTTAACACTTTTGATCAATGCGCTGTAATCTGATTTAGATACAAGCCCCTTTTCTTCCACAAGTAAAACACGGATTTTAGAAATTTTACTCGCGATTTCTCCCGTTTCAGTATCTGAAGCGGAAAAAACAAAGTTGATCAATTCACCAGTTAGATTAATGGAAGTAACATCTTTTTGATCTTTATAATTATTGTAAAATTGCTCTATGCTTTTTGCTTGACTAAAAAGTAAAGCAGGAAGACATAGAATGACCAGGCAGAAAAATGTATTTTTCATTAGCTTAATTTTAAATAAGAAAATTCGTTAAAAAATTAGACGCGTTCGATCGTCTCTTTGACCGACTTCTTCGTTTCTTTTGGAGTGGTGATTTTAATCTTTTTATTATTTTTCAAAATCTCCCCCAGAAACTTATTTAGATGTTTATACTTGAGGTTTGTTTTCATACTCATCATCACAAACTCATCTCCGTCATTGACTAATATCAAAAGGTTTTTAATCTTCCTTTCATTCCCTCTCATCATAATATTGACATTGGTCTCTCCATCCTTTACCAAGAGTAAATCTTCAAATTTATCTTTACGTCTGGCAATATCAACAAATCGATTGTAATCTGCTTTAGAGATGGTTTGTTGATCTTGAGCAACTACGATCTTAATCTTTTTGATATACTTGGTCATTTCCAATCCAAGTGCAGCATTAGGATCATCATCTGAAAGGTGGTTTTTACCAATCCCTGCTCCCATATGGATTAAAAATCCGGGAAGGGTCACCTTTACATTATCTCCACCTCTCTTGACATTCTGATAAAATTTTCGAACACTTTTTTGGGCTTGACCTCCACAAGGAATCATAAGTGCTACTATAAATAGTAGAAAGATATTTTTCATAGCAACGGGGTTTTCTTAATGCGATTAATGAATTAGCTCGGACTAGTTAGAATTTCGATCGTCTAGTTTATCCAGATGCTCTACCCCATCAACATCTAGTTTTTTTGCTAGCTGAGAAATTTTATCCAGGTCAATATTTCCAACAAAACTGACCATCACAAATTCATCATATCCTCCTACAAGAAGTAATAACTCATTGATCGTATTTCCAGAATCCTTCACTAAAAACTGTACATTTTCATCACCATCCCGAACGGTCATTAAGATTTCATAATCTTTCGTATTAATCGTACTGACTGCTTCTTTATAATATTGTTCCGCGTTTTGATCTGTCGTCAAGACTCTTAATGATTTTAGATCATCTACAACATCCATGATTGCTTCTGCTTCCCGATCGTCTAATTCTTCGATATCTAATTTACCTAAAAGTTGAAATAACTTTGGGCTTAAGTAGACGACTGTAAAAGCTTCATCGTCCATGTACTTATTAAAGTACTTCGTAATAGCATCGTCTTGTGCACTGCTCGTACCTATAAAGGCGAACAAAGAGATCATTGTTACTAATAAATATTTCATTTTAAATTGTTTTAAATTATTTTCTTAAATATTTTCAACGTATTCCAGTTACGTTTTTTTTATTCTTTTATCATGTTAGTAGCTCTCCGAACTTTAATGACTCCGGACTGCGCTTTATCTGTTCCTTTATTGAGTTTTTTAGAAATCAACATCAGGGCTGCTTTTGCTTCGGCATAGGCTGCTAGAGCTTCCGCTTTTTCATCCATGTCAATCGTTGTACCAGCAAGATCATCGTCCACTTGAAATATAGTTGTTTTGCTCACGAAGAATAACACACCTATAAATATGGCTGCAACTGCTGCTGCTCGTTTGATATAAAAAGTGAGCGAATGACTTCGCGGTTTTACATTATCGGCGGCTTTCAACTTTGAGGATAATCGTTCTTCAAAGTCTCCGTTTAAAAAAGCCTCTTGTTCGTTTTTAAAAAACTGGAACATTGGCCGAATTGACTCAAACTCCGCAGGGATATCATCCCTGCTAAAATACTCGCGAAGCGTGGCTTCTTCCTGAAGGCTGGATTCTCCCTCCCAGTATTTATCGAGTATGGAGCGTATTGTGTTAGAGTCCATATGATTCTGAGTTTAGTAGTTGAGCTCGAATTGATTTACGGGCTCTAAATAAATTTATCTTTACTTGATCAAGTGTTATACTTAATATTTCTGCAATTTCTTTATAAGACATTCCTTCAATATCTCTCAACTGCATAACCATTCGTTGTTTTTCTGGTAAGGCATCCATCATCTTCTGAATTCGTCCTAAAGTATCATTCGTAGCGGTTACCTGGTATGGAGAAGCCGATTCGCTTGGCATATTATACGTATCGCTTAAAGCATTCACTCTTCGGTGTTTGGAGCGTAATTTATCAATCGACAGGTTTTTTGTTAAAGTCATACACCAGGCTTCTATATTCTTATAAGACTCTACTTCGCTTCGCTTATTCCATACTTTAATGAATACTTCCTGAACTACATCTTCAGCTTCCGCAGGATTCCCCACTATTCGCAGCGAAAAGCGGAATAGCTTATCTTTTATTGGTAATATTAGTTTTTTGTAGTCTTCAATAATCATTACAATACAACGACGATCCCTTTTCAGGCTTTGTTACAGAAAATTTAAAAAAAGCACAGACTTGAACCTAAACAATTGATAATCAATATTTTGGGAGAATTTTTTTTTAACCCAATTATTACTTTAACACGTACAATATTCAAATTTTAACACTTTTAGGATTTCTTGGCAGGCTTTTTTCGACATTTAAATTGAACTAAATGATAGCTCTAATGAGAAATTTTAAAAATCCAACTAAAAACTCAGACATTAATTCTAATTTATTTTTGGACAATGTCATGCCACACATTAAAGTTAGTAAAAAAAGTTTTCCACTAGCTGGAATAGAACCAGTAAAGAATGAAGGTGCTTTTTCTTTAATTCCGGCAAATCATTATTCTGAATAGATAATAATCGATGATTAAAAGAAATAAACGCTCCATACAGAAAAAATAGAGTGTTTATAAAAAGTAGCAAGCCAATGTAGACCATAGTCTGCATTGGCTTGCCTCTTTTAATAGAATAAATCATAAGTAATTTGACGGAATTAAATGAATATATTTTGTTCCGTCTCTTAGTCAAATCCTTTTTGTTATTTTTGCGTTTATAAGCTAAACTATAGCATAAATAGTGAAGAAGATAGACAAACTACTTATCAGGAGTTTTATACCGCCTTTCATAGTTACCTTTTTCATTGCGTTATTCGTTTTGATCATGCAGTTTCTATGGACCTATATTGATGAGATCATCGGTAAGGGAGCTGGTTTTTTTATCATTCTGGAGTTACTATCCTATTTATCGGTTTCTTTAATCCCTACGGCATTACCAATAGCTATCTTGATATCCTCTGTGATGGTGATGGGAAATCTGGCTGAACGTTACGAATTAGCTAGCTTAAAATCAGCAGGTATTCCACTTTTACGGGTGATGCGTCCACTTATGATTATCGCTATCGGTGTCAGTATTTTTTCTTTTTTTTGTTCCAATTATATAATTCCCTTAGCTAATCTTCAATTCAAATCAAGGCTTTACGATATTCGAAAACAAAAACCTACCCTAAGCCTGGAGACAGGAGTTTTCAATGATGATTTTAAAGGCTTCATGATTCATATAGGAAAGAAAGATAAAAACAACCGGGATATTGAAGATGTGATTATTTATGATCACAATACACAAAATAAGCAAGCCATGCAGATTGTTGCTAAGCGTGGGGAAATGTTCAATACCAAAGATGGAAATTATTTTGTGATGCGGCTTTATGAAGGCACACAATATCAGGAAACCAAGCAAATGAATAGAGGGGATTCAAAGACCTACCCTTTTTCCCGAACCTCATTCAAAGAATGGAATAAAGTTTTCGACCTTAGTGAATTCAATATTAATCGAACAGATACAGAATTATTTGACTCGCATTACACCATGCTAAGTGTCGCCCAGCTCCGTATAAAAACGGATTCTTTGGAAAACAAAATTGCTAACAAATTATCAAAGATAGCAGATCAAACAGATCAATATGTTTCCATTTTTAAAAAGGAAAAAGATCTATCACTGGATGAAGAAAAGAAAGACGCTGTTGAAGATAGCTCTAATAATAAAATTATTGTTGAAAAGGACTCCCTACAAACGGATACTACTAAAACAGCAAAGGTTACCAATTTAAAAAACAAAAAAAAGAAGAATACAAAAGCGGGAAAGAAGGTTCCTAAAAAAAGGACCCTAAAACAAAACATCACAAAACCTCTTGCGGAGTATAATAGCATCCGGGAAATTTTCCCAGAGGATAAAGTGAAACGCAATCTCATTTCCAAGGCACAATCCTATGCTAGAAATATACAAAGTCAATCCAAATCAACGCTTCGTTCGGTGGATAAATATAGAGAAGGACTGGTCAAACATATCTATGAGCTGAACATCAAATTTAGCATGGCTCTAGTCTGTTTTATCTTTTTATTCATAGGCGCCCCTATGGGAGCTATTGTTCGAAAAGGTGGTTTTGGTTATCCCATTTTGATTGCCATTATCTTTTTCATGATCTATATCGTGCTCAATGTATTCTGTAAAAAACTAGCAGAAAGCCTCGTTCTGCCTGCCGAATATGCAGCTTGGGTTCCCTGTCTTATTTTATTCCCTGTAGGGCTTTTCCTTACCACCAAAGCCATGAATGATTCGAAATTACTGGACGTAGATAAGTATTTTGCATTCCTTAGAAAATTGCTTACTGGAAATAAAGAAGCCTAGGAAGGCATTTTCATTTTCATTAAAAATATTCTCCATTTCCATTCGTTATAGTAAAAAGCTATGACGCGTGAAACAAATTGACAAGCTCTTAGTCCAAAGTTTTTTTCCTCCCTTTATTGTTATGTTCTTCATTGCAATGTTTGTCTTAATTATGCAATTCCTTTGGAAGTACATGGATGAGATTATCGGTAAAGGAGCAGGCTTAATGATTATTTCTGAATTACTATTTTACCTTTCTATTTCACTGATACCGATGGCATTAACCATCGCCGTTCTAATCGCATCGGTAATGGTCTTGGGCAATCTTTCTGAAAAGCATGAACTCACGAGTATGAAAACAGCAGGAATTCCGCTTATTCGCATCATGCAACCTTTAATAATTCTAACCATTGGGATTGCGATACTTTCCTATGTTTGTTCTAATTATATCAACCCTTTGGCAAACCTTTCTTATAAAACCAGGCTTCACGACATCTCGACGCATAAAATGACTCTACAATTAGAAACAGGTGTTTTCAATGAAGATTTTAATAAAATGTCGCTATATATCGGCAAAAAAAATACAGCTAATGGAGATATAGAAGATGTTATTATCTATGATTATTCTGCTTCACAAATGGAACCGACACAGATACTGGCAAAGAGCGGAAATATTAGCACTTCTAAAGATGGAAATTTTTTAATCATGCACCTTTATGATGGAACTCAATATCAGGAATCCGCTCAAATTGGAAGCACGAAGAAAAAGAAATATCCATATTCCAGAACAGCATTTAAACGATGGCATAAAATTTTCAATCTAAGTGAATTCGATGTAGAAATAAAAGAAACTGAACGTTTTGAAAATCATTACTCCGTCTTAAGCGTCGAAGAATTGATCAAAAAAATTGATTCTCTTGATGCAAAAATTCAACGAGAAGAATTAAAACTTCAAAAACTAACCGACAAAAAAATAGTGTCCGCTGAAATAAAAAATAATACTCCAACAGCATCGTCTTTGAACAAAAAGATTAACCATAGACCCTATAATCAGAAAATCGAGAAGGCACACTCCAATTATCAAAATTTTGCAAATACTTTTACGGAACCAACCATCAAGAAAAGACTTATAGCAACAGCATTATCCGCTGCAAAGAATCAGCAACAAACTATAAAATCCATTCAGTTTAAATCTGATCGTTATAAAGAATATAAAGTCAAACACATCTATGAAATGCACATGAAATTCAGCACCGCTGTCATTTGCATTATTTTCCTTTTTATTGGTGCACCAATGGGTGCCATTATTCGGAAAGGTGGTTTTGGTTCTCCAGTATTGATCGCAATTATCTTTTTTATGTGCTACATAGTACTTACTATTTTCTGCGAAAAACTTGCTGAAAGCTTTAAATTAGATGCCTATCTATCTGCCTGGCTTCCTTGTCTTATTTTGCTTCCCATCGGTTTTTTACTAACCTATAAGGCAATGAATGATTCTGAATTGCCAAGCAAGGCTGTTTTAATAAATAAAGTTAGAAACGTTTTGATGCTGAAGTGAGCAGCTTAGCAAAGGGGCGGTCATTAAAATCTTTAATATTGAAAAGACAATTCTGTTGATTTTAACCAAGTGTAAAATTATTATAACTTTGGCGTTCAAATAACGTACAAACAACTATGCTAAAAATAATAAAGTCGAACGTGCTCTTTTTTACAGGTGTAGCTTTATTCATAGTGATTGCTGGCGCAGTATTATTGAATATTGAAAAAGGAGAAGCGATTTTATATTTTAGCGATCATCGAGCCCCTTTCGGAGACTTCTTTTTTAAATACTTCACAAAACTTGGAGAAGAGCCCATCTACATTTTTTTTATAGGCCTTTTTTTGTTTATCCGCTTTCGCTATGCGATTCTTGTTCCAGTGGCAGGTGCTTCAGCCCTTTTAATTAGTTTCGCCTTAAAATCCTATTTTGCCCATCCCCGACCATTTGCATTTTTTACGAATAATAATTTTATAGATCAACTGAATTTGGTGGACGGAGTAGCTTTGTACAAAGCGATGACAAGTTTTCCATCGGGTCATACCACTTCCGCATTTGCAGTGTTTGGAATAGTCGCGCTTTTATATTACAAAAAACCAATCCTTGGTCTGGTCCTTTTCTTTTTTGCTTTATTGGTTGGGATTTCCAGAATTTACCTAGTTCAACATTTTTTAGAGGATGTCTACTTTGGAGCAATCCTCGGGACTGTTATTGCAATGATTTTATTCTGGCTTCAGGCCAAAATTCCATACAACGAAAATAAATGGTTTGATCAGTCTTTTATGACTCTAAAAAAGAAGGATAAGGTTTAGGGAGAATCTTTTTGAAACAGATCGCTTCAACTAGCCAATTTTATCCCAAAGGTCAAAAAGATGCTTAAAGTATTGGAATTAAATAATGATGCCTCGAATTCAAGCACTATTCCCCACCCATTTTCATGATTTTTCACCCTTAAACCTCCATTTTAGCAGGTATTGTCCTAAAAATATCATTTGCATAAAAAAATTCCAAAAATTCACTATTTTTGAGATTATCTATTTGTGCAACCCTGTTAATTCCTTTATAACTATATTCCCATTTAATGCGTAGTCTTCGAGCTATTGCAAACAGGGTTCTATTTTTATTTAAAAAGCATTTTGAAAATCTAAGATTTAAGGCATTCTAAAACTTCTCAAATGAAACAAACTCTATTGTTCTCTTTGTTTTCCCTTTTAAGCTTCGCACTTTTTTCACAACCTGTAAATGATGATTGTTCTGGATTAATCGACCTTGGCGTTGCACCAATTTGTCCTTCGGGTATTTATACCAATCTGGATGCTACCGCAAGTGATATTGGTAATGATAATATTCCAGACTGTTTTAATGGTGGCAATGTGGATAGGGACGTTTGGTTTCAATTTACAACGAATGGAACCGTTACAGATTATACGATAACAGTAACGGGCATTACTGATGGTATGGGCTCCACGCCTATGCTCAATCCACAGATTGAATTGTATCGTGGTGACATTTGTGGTTTTGATGAATTGGCAGCACTTGCTGTTTGTGCATCTGCAAATAATGGGGATGGGTTTGTGAGTACAAATGTTGTCGGTCTTGATTTAAATGCGGTTTACTATATCCGGGTTAATGACTACTCCGCTACAGCTACCCCTAATTGGGGTTCTTTCGAATTTTGTATTACGGAGTTTGTACCTGATGTGCTGATTTGTGATGGACCAGGTTCTACCTCTTGTTCAGGAACCTTGTTTGATTGCGGAGGTCCAGATATGGATTATGGTTTGAATGACTTACATGTCTTCACCGTATGTCCTTCGGATTTTCATGAATGCATTTTGATCGACATTATTGATTTTAATATTGAAAATAATTTTGACGTTTTAAATATTTATGCAGGCGATGATATTACTGCACCACTACTTGCCACACTTACCGGAAATGGAAGTGGTACAGATTTTCAAATTCAGACCTCTAGTAATTGTGTCACTTTTGAGTTTGACTCGGATGGTTCTGTAGTTGCACCAGGTTTTGAATTAGACTGGCTTTGTATCGCTTTCCCTTGTGATGGTTCTTCCGAAGACACTCCTGAAGTGATTACCAGCATACCTTTTTCAGATGATGAAAGTACTTGTGGAGAAGCCTCAACTATTGGGGATAGCCCTTGTCCCGATGATGAATTTTTAAATGGTCCCGATTATTTTTACACCTATGAATCTCCAGGAGATATTTGTTTAGAAATTGAAGTTTCTAATGCAGAATTTGGAACAGGTGTTTTAGTATTAAATGGTCCTCCTAGTGATCCCGCAACCAGCTGTATCGCAGTTGGAGAAAACGGAATGATCGCAAGTGCCAATTTACAAAACGCTGGAACTTATTATATAATCGTTGCAAATGGTAGCGGTTGTACTGATTTTGACCTCAACATAACGGAGGCAGATTGTAATCTCTCTCCCGCCCTGATTGACGCCTTATGTAATCCTTTAAATGGTTGCCAGGAATTTGATGGAAATGGAGAGCCTCTACCTTCCAATTTCAATTTGGATATTGGATTTGAAGATGTACCTATTGTCAATGGTTTAAACAATGGTTGTTATGTAAATACAGGAGCTGGAAATTTCTATTGGTTTACCATTCAGGCACAAGCAGACGGTCCTTTTGGATTCATTGTAGACGGAGCAAACTTTGCATCTGACATAGATTTAAGTGTTTGGGGTCCTTTTACAGAAGATGAAGTTTGTGATACTCCTCAGGAAGCGATTGATTTTATTACCAACAATCAACCGATACGTAGTTCCTGGTCGGGAGGTGCTGACCCAACGGGTCTTGTTGATATTCATCCCGTTACAGGAATCATGGTCACGGATGAATTTGATTGTGGAAGTCCAGCAACACCGGGCGCCGGCGGAGATGATTTTGTATCAACCATTCCGGCTTTAGAAGATGAAGTTTATGTTGTATTAATCAATGACTGGGGTGGACAGATCGTAGATGGTGTCATAGAAGTGGATTGGTCCCCTTCTCTACCAGAAGTACTTGACCCTGGGGCGATTGAAGTACTAGGAAGTGATACAACTATTTGCATTGGTGAATCAGCTCAGTTAGAAGTCAATGGCGGATTAAATGATATAGAATGGTTGAATGATACCAACACTTTAAGTTGTTCTGATTGTCCTGATCCTATTGCTTCTCCAACAGCAACTACTATTTATCAAGTAGCAGTGAATGGGGTTTGTATTTCGGATACTGTTGATGTTAAAGTAAGTGTTTATAGTTTAGACGCAGGTCCTGATTTCACGATCTGCCTCGGTGAAGATATTATGTTTGAAGCAGGAGAATCATTTGATGATGCGACCTATACCTGGACGGGCCCTAACCTTGGAGATTTAAGTTGTACAGATTGCCCGAGTCCAATTTTCACTTCTTCCACTCCGGGAACCTTTACGTATACGGTTACACTTTCTGGTCCAGCTTGTACCTTGATGGATAATGTGACGGTGACCGTTCTTTCTGACCCTGCGCCGATGTTTGATGTCGTAGCGGATACCGTTTTCTTATGTATTGGCGAATCGACTGACTTAGGTGACCCTGCGAATCCAAATACCTTTACCTATGCCTGGTCTTCAGATCCGGCTGGTTTTAGCTCAGCTAATCCAAATCCAAATATTACACCTGCTGCATCTGGTATATACTACGTTGCTGTAAATAGTGTTTTATGCCCAGTTACATCTTTTGACAGTGTTTATGTTGATGTGGCATTACTGCCCGTTATTGATGTGGCAGGAGATACTACTGTTTGTCAGGGTGAATCTGTCAGTCTTGGAAACACAATTGCGGAACCTGGTGTTACGTATCAATGGATGCCGAATACAGGTTTGGATTTTGATGATATTCCTAATCCAATTGCAACGATTAATGGAACAGAAACGTATACATTAACTGCCACAAGAGGAGGCTGTGTTACCACTGCAAGTATTACTGTGACGTCTACCGTTATTTCTATTGCTATTCAAAATCCGGATTCGCTCTTAATTTGTAAAGGTGAAGAAGTTAATCTGTCTGCCATTGCAAGTCCGCTCGGAACAAACGTTACCTGGACGCCTAATAATGGTTCTCTAAATACGAATACCGGTTTAAATGTCATTGCGACACCAGGTATTGCGACCACCTATTATGCTAGTGTAAATGTCCCGGGATGTTCACAGATAGATTCGATCTATATCGATGTTGATTCAATCCCGACAAATATGGAAATCATGCCTTCCGATACGTCTGTTTGTATGGGTTCGCTGGTTGTCTTACAATCTCAAACCTATGAACAAGCGGATTTCCCGGATATTCTGCATGGTTGGATTCCGAATGGTGGTTTTCAATCTCCGGACTCTTTATACAATATTGTTATTCAGGCTGACCAAACATTGACTTATATTCGAACGACTGTAAATGGAGTGTGTATGCAAATGGATTCTGCAACGATTACGATAGAACCCACCGCGGTTATTGAAATAATGCCGACGGATACGGTAGTTTGTGTAGGAGAACCTGTTCAATTAGTAGCAAGCAGTGCAGATATTACAGATTTTGAATGGACCCCCGATGATGGAAGTTTATCTTGTTTAGAATGTCCGGATCCTGTTGCTACTTTACCAGGTGCAGGAACCTTTACGTTTACCGCGGAAGGTGAGTTTGAAGGTTGTCCAGCTTCTGCAACGACAAGCATTGTAGTGCTTCCAAATCCATCTTCAAATATAGCATCCAATTCTATCTTATGTCCTGGTGATCCTCCTGTTCAATTAAATTCAGGTGTTGATCCAAATTCAACTTATACCTGGAGCTCCGATCCGGTTGATCCAAATTTAATTACGAATGATCCGGAACCAGTTGTTTCCCCTATGGTTACGACTACTTATTTTGTTACGATTGACAATGGCGCTTGCGAAGCATTCCAGGATCAAGTGACGATTACAGTACCTATTGAAGCAACGGTTACAGTTGACCCTGATCCAACTGTTTGTGAAAACGACAATACGATTATTCTCAATGCCAGTAGTTCAGCTAATGACAATAACTTTACCTGGAGTACTGGAGATACAGGGCCTTCGATTACTGTAAGTCCTTCAAACACTACTACATATACAGTGACATATGATGATGGATGTTTTGATCCAATTATAAATACCATCACCGTTAATGTGATTGAAAATATAGATGTTTTCATTTTACCAAGTGATATGGATACCGTATTTGCAGAAGGAGAAATTATTGAATTAACAGCCATGACGGAACCAGCAGTAATTGGTGCAACCTATAATTGGAGTACGGGAGATAGTGGTCAAACGATTTCGACAACTATTACCGATGTTAACCCTTCCAACTTTAGTGTTACGGTTACAACTGCGGATGGCTGTGTGTTTGAAGCGAATGCCAGCTATGAAGTCATTCCGGCCTTATATGATTTCCCGAATGCCTTTACACCAAACAACGATGATGTTTCTGATTATTTCAATATTGTCCTGCGAGGAAATGTAGAAATTGTAGAATTTAAAATCTTCGATCGTTGGGGAGAAATTGTTTATGATAATGAGACGCCATTGACTGGCTGGGATGGTAAAAAGAATGAAAAACTAATGCCTTCTGATGTATATCTCTTTTTCGCTGTTATCCGCCGGGCTTCCGGAGAAGAGATTGTCGAAAAAGGTGACATCACCTTGATACGGTAAGACACATCGTTATGTGGTTATGTGGTTATGTGGTTATGTGGTTCAGTAAACTCTAAGATTTGCTGAACCACATAAAAGAATTCTCGAAAATTAAATAACCTCATTCCTAACATGATATTTGAATCCCTGATTTACATTCTATATGTTTTAAGGATACAAAACATCTAATATGCTCAAACCAATATTTATATCTGTTTTTTCATTGTTTTTCTTAGCTTCAAATTGTGATGCTCAAGTAGACTTAGCTGTTGCTGTTAAACCTGGTATTTCAACTATTCACAGCTCGTCTACTTTAAATTCTCAGCATTATCAATTTTCTGGGGAAATAGGTTTAAGATTAAACATTGAAGTTAATTCAGTCTTCAATATCTCTTCCGGAATCATGTACAATAGAGTGGAAGCACTTGAGAAAAATGCCCTCACTTTTACTGATGACAATGGACAACCAATTGGTGAACAACCTATTAGATATTTCAAACATGTAAATTATTTAGGATTCCCTGTTCTCCTTGGAATTAATATAAATAATGTTAATCTCAAAATTGGTGCTCAGACCTTAATTCTTAGTTCTGGTACTTCCGAAATAGATAGTGAGCCTTTCACATTTCAAAATCAAACTTTTGAGTTGAATGAAAAAGAGAAGTTACCCCTTGACACTTATGACATTGGTCTAGTTGGGGAATTTAGATATAGGATAAACCAAAAACTATCTTTGAATTCTAGCTACTATTTTGGGTTAAATAATATTGCGACACCACAAAATTTAAATTCATGGAAAATAAGGCAAATCCTTTTAGGTATAGAAATAAGATTATTTGAAAATGTATTTAATTCAAACAAAGAATAAATTTAAAACGCCAGTAGATAACATATCCGCAAGGAACATCTTTCCCATGTGGTCGCCACGACGTATAAACAAGCCCAATATTATTCTTGGTTTTTAGAAAATCAGTGATCACTTCCATGCTTAATTTGTTGTTAATCGACATTCTGCCACCTATCCTACTATTCTTTTTCTTTAAAAAACCTTAACTTTGTCTTGGCTTTTTATGTTTAGAAAAACATAAATGGCACAAAACTTTCAATATAAATACCAGCCTCCTAACACCATCCCCTATTACCTTCGATTGAATGGTTGTCTTTTTAAAGTATAAGGCCACACGTTCAAAGGGCAAAAACAATACATTTAAAGGAATTTAATTTATTGGAATGATCACATTAAATAGAAAATACTGGATACTTTTCAGTTTGGTAATTATAACAGTTTTGCTTTCTAATTGTGGAAAGGATGACGAAGGAACGGAAGAACCGCCCATAGAAATCACGGAATATAACGATGACGGCTTTTTTATTTTAAATGAAGGACCAGGCTCTGTTGATATCGGCTCCATCAGTTTCTACCATAGAGGGCACGGAATAGCTGTAAATAATATTTTTCAGGAGGCTAATAGTGGCGAAATCGTTGGTAATGGTCTTCAGCATATGACGATCATTGAGAACAAAGCATATATCGTTGCTCAAAATTCGAATAAGGTAGTTATTGCCAATCCTTCTGATATGAAAAAACTAGGCGAGATTACTGGTTTTCAAAATCCTAAATATATTACGCAAGTTGGTCCGGGAAGAGCCTATGTGAGTCAATGGGGGGCAGATGGTACGCAAGGCAGTATTCAGATTGTTGATTTGAATACCAATACCATCACAGGATCTATCGAAACTCGTCAAGGTCCTCAAGAAATGCTTCGAATCGGGAATAGTTTATATGTTACGATTAGTGGTGGCGTCAATGCAGACTCCATTGTGACGAAGATTAATGTCTTGAGCGATGAAGTACAAAAAATTATTGATGTAGGAATTGTTCCTACTTATCTTGAAGTTGATAAAGATTTAAACCTTTGGGTCCTAACCAGAGGACTTATTCTTAACCCTGGAAATCCAGCTGAAAATATCAAAGGAAAATTGGTTAAAATAGTCGATGATGTAGTCGAACTCTCGCTACAGGTAAGACCTTCTGCAAGTGGTTTAACGATGAATCGAACTAAAGACAAAGTCTATTTTGTTCAAAATGGATGGACGTATGAACATCCAATCTATAATACTTCCATAAGTCTGGTTCCTTTTATTGAACGTTTTTTTTATAGCTTAGATGTAGATCCTATGACGGACAATTTTATTGGAACTGATGCAAAAGACTTGATACAAAAAGGGGAAGTTTTTATTATTGATCCTGACAAAACACCTTTGGATACGGTTGTTGTTGGAAGTACTCCGGGGAGGGCTGTTTTTCAATAAACCTTTATTCTAAAAGCTGATTGATATCGGTTTCTGTAGATCGTAATTTTGTCTTACAAAAACTAATCAAAGAAGCTGCTCGCTTAATCTTTTCGGAAAGATCATCAATACTTATGGCTTCACTTTGTAAATCCGTCACAATGGATTGTAGCTCCTCCATTGCCTTTTCATAAGAAAGTTCTTTCGATGATTTTTTTGCCATTTTTTATTGCATTTAAAAATTATTCCTTCACTACTTTACTTTTGACGCTTCCTTCTTTAAAAACAGACTCAATAATATCTGCTTCTTTGAGTTGATCTGCCTTCGAAATCGGTTTTCCATTTTTAAGAGTCATACTAAAGCCTCGTTTGAAGACATTTTCCGGATGAAGCAAAGCTACTAAATTAGATATATACTCTAATTTTTTTTCTTCTTTTTGAAAACGAGAATCAATTTTCCTGGGCAATTCTTGTTCGATATAATCAAGCATTCTATTTTGATCCTGCAAGGCTCCTTTAGTTAACAAACGAATTTCCTGCGTTTGCTTTTCTACTTCGAAAAGCGCTTCTTTGATCAAATAACCTGAGCTGGTTTTTATTTGATTCCCAAGTTCTAATAAATTCATTTCAAAAAATAAATTATGCTGAATAATCCATTCCGCAACGGCAGTTGGTGTTTTCAAGGCTTCAAAAGCCACCCGATCTGCTAATGTTTCATCAATATCGTGACCAATCCCTGTAACCACTGGAATCTTACAGTTAGCAATCGCTACACATAATTCCGCTGCATCAAAAGCATGCAAATCTAGCTTTGCTCCCCCACCCCGAATGATGACTACCGCATCATAAGCCAACGCTGTTTCATTGATTTCATTTAATCGATTAATGATCTCCGTTTTAGCCTGGTCCCCCTGCATCGCCGCATTCAGTAAAGTATAATTGATTTGGTAAGCATAAGGATTATCAGTGAGTTGTCGTTGAAAATCCTGATAACCTGCCGCACGTTCAGAGCTAATCACTGCAATCTTTTGAAGTACCTTCGGGAGTTTTTGCTTTTTGTTTTTATCCAATAAGCCTTGCCTTGTCAGCATTTGCAAGGTCTCTTGTCGTTGCAATTCCAGTTTACCAACTGTATAAGCAGGATCAATATCCTGAATCAATAATTTCAAGCCATAGCGTTCGTGGTATTCAACTTTAGCCTGAATCAATACTTCCAGTCCGGGTTTTAGAATATTTTTGAACTGAACTCCGAGTTGCCGTTTTAATCGTCGATAGTCTCTTGCCCAAATCACCGCCTCGGTCTGCGCCAAGATTTTATCTTCCGCTAATACCTCTGTAGCTTCCGTTTCTTTTTGAACTAAACTAATATACACATGTCCTCTCGATTCACTGATCTGCGCAATTTCTGCACTTATCCAAAGCGCCTCCGAAAAATTGAGCGCCATGATTCGACGGATATATTCATTGAGCTCGAAAAGGGTATATCGATTCTGTTTTTCCACGGTACAAAATAGCAAAGTATTTTTGAAAAAAAGAAAGGTGTTCGGCATTAGGTCTTCGGAAAAACCGAATTTCTAATGCTGAACACCTAATATAAATTTACCAAAATAAAAACCTCTGGAGTTCCTTTTTTCTATGCGGTTTTATTAAAAAATCACCACAAAGAAAAGGAGACAACCAGTACGTCCCGAAACGGGCGGGCGCAGAGTAAGGGTATTTACTCCAGTAATAATTTTAAGGCTTAATTCTCGATAACGTTTTTCACTAAATCTGCAGCTTCTTGCAATAAAATTGCAGAATGTACCTCCAGACCTGATTCATCGATAATTGTTTTTGCAATATCAGCGTTTGTTCCTTGAAGACGAACGATGATTGGCACATTGATATTACCCATGTTTTTATAGGCATCCACAACTCCTTGCGCTACTCGATCACAACGAACAATCCCACCAAAGATATTAATCAAAATAGCTTTTACAGCTGGATCTCTAAGGATAATTCGAAAGGCTTTCTCTACACGATCTGCATCTGCAGTACCACCTACATCTAAGAAGTTAGCTGGTTCTCCACCTGATAATTTAATAATATCCATCGTTGCCATCGCAAGTCCTGCACCGTTCACCATACAACCAACGTTTCCGTCCAGATTGACAAAATTCAATCCATAGCTTTTTGCTTCTACTTCCGTAGGATCTTCTTCATCTGTATCTCTCTGTGCCGCTAATTCTTTATGACGGTATAATGCATTGTCATCTAAAGAAACTTTACAATCTACAGCTATGATTCGGTCATCACCAGTATGCAGACAAGGATTGATTTCAAAAAGACTGGCATCGCTACCTAAAAATGCAGCATATAATTTTGCAATAAACTTAGTCATGTCCTTAAAAGCTGCTCCGCTTAGACCAAGGTTAAAAGCTATTTTTCTTTTTTGAAAGGATTGTAACCCTAAAGTTGGATCGATATATTCTTTATGAACCAGATGCGGTGTTTCTTCCGCTACTTTTTCAATATCCATTCCACCCTGCGTAGAATAAATAATCACATTACACTTCTTTTCCCGATCCATCAGGATAGACACATAATATTCTTTACAAGCATCAAAATCAGGTGCATAAGAATCTTCTGCAACCAATATCTTACGAACTAATTTACCAGGACCTTCTAAACCGCCTGGAGTCTGAGGTGTTTTTAGCATCATACCGATGATATTACCAGCATGCTCTTTTAATTCGTCCATATTCTTTGCTAATTTCACTCCACCACCTTTTCCACGCCCACCAGCATGAATCTGCGCTTTTATCACCGCAACAGGATTACCTGTTCTTTCTTCAATTTTTTGGTAGGCATCCACAGCTTCATCCAAATTGTTTGCTACAATTCCTTCCTGAATGGCTACGCCAAAGCTTTTGAGTAACTCTTTACCTTGATATTCGTGTAAATTCATGTGTCTTATTTTATTAAATTTTGAAGGTCACATGGAACTTACCATGAATTAAAAAACCTTTTCCTAATGAGTTTAAAGTTTTTTTTAATTCATGGACGTTTCATATGATTTAGTTTCTTTGAAATCTTTTAATAATGCCGCAAAAGTACGGGATTTTTAGCAAGGGGCAAAAATAATAAGAGGTTATGTGGTTAGATGAAAAAGGATATTAACTTAGAGATAAAATTTGATAACGTAAACAAGTCAGCCAGTAAATAAGTTAATAATGGCATTATTACTAACCTATTGCTTATTGACTTTCCTATTAAAACGTCCTCAGGTTAATTTGGTTACTTCTTGATACAAATGATTATTTTTGATCAATTTTAAAAAAGAACATGGAAAAGCTTGATAACATAAAAAAGTTTGATCCGGACTCGCCTAAGGTGGCTAAAGACCTGGCTGATATCAATAGCTGGAAAATCCGATTATATTTACTTCAGAACTTGCCTACCGCATTTTGGTGGGGATTGAAGGTCAAATCCTGCTCTGCTTATCGTACTGAAATTGAAATCCCCTTTAATTGGCGAACTCAGAATCCTTTTCGGTCTATATACTTTGCAGCTTTGGCTGGGGCAGGAGAATTAAGTACTGGTCTAATGGCAGGATTAGTGATCAGAAATAGCCAAAGAATGTCTATGCTCGTCACCAATGTGGATATTGACTTTATAAAAAAGGCCAACACAAAAACGACCTTTATCTGTGATGAGGGAATAAAAATTATCGAAGCGGTCGAGCAAGCTCAAAAAACGGGCGAAGGAGTTGAAGTAACACTGGAATCAAAAGGGACTAACACGAATGGAGAGCTGGTTGCCAGATTTAATATTACCTGGTCTTTTAAAGTAAAATCGAGCAAATAAAAAAATCGGTTTTCGATACAATACCGAAAACCGATTTTTTATAAAATAAATAAAAGGTTGTTTTTATATTATTTTGTAACCACCACTTTTTTATTCAACACTCCCCCATCTTCGGAGATCATTGTTACAATATAAAGTCCAGGATTTAATCCACTTGTTGAGACTTCAAGTGTACTTTGACCAGGATTAAATACTTGAGACGTGATCGTTTTAACTGTTTGACCTGCTGTATTATAAAGCACTACGCTTGCATCAAAATCTGCAGTTGCATCAATTTGAATCGTAAGTGATTCATTTGAAGAAACTGGATTTGGAGAAACGTTCCAACCACTAACAGCATCAATTTCTGCAACGCTCACAGAGGTTCCTGTTACAAAGCTTTCACGCTCTGTGTAGCTAGTTCCACAAGTAATATATTTATTGAAAGGCCGAACTCTCCAGTAATAAGTTGCATTAGCAACGAATGTTCCTTCTACAATTTTATAAGTTCCGTTGACAATATAACGTTGGGGGTTATTGAGAAAAGTAGGTGCTGTACTAATTTCAAGTAGATAAGCATCTGCGTTATCTACTGGTGTCCAATCAAACGCTACTAAATTATAACCAGCAGTCGTCTCACCATCAATCGGCTCCATCAAAGAAGGGCTTCCGGTAATTGCAGCTGTGCTTGGCGCATCATCTGCTCTTATATAATTTCTCTGCCCACTCATTAAATCCAAATTCAAGGCAACTTTTTGATCATTGGTGAATGCGTAATCCGAACAAGAAGTAAAATAGCTCATCATATTGTTTTCCATAGGATCTATTAAGGCTCCACTTGGATCCATAGCACCTCCGGTAAAGTTATTACACCCACTTTGACCATTTGAAAAAGCAAATAAGTAATCAGGTGGTGTATCACATATTTGATCGGCTGCATTATTACAATTCGATTGGTCAACTAACTCATTAGGAATTAGTTGTGGAAAACCTACGCTTGGAGCAAAATTACTAGTAACCGGGTTACCATGTACATTAGGATTCCAGGCATTATCTTCCCATCCAAAAAACGGATGCGCCAGGCTTAGAAAGTGTCCTACTTCATGAGGAGCAGTACTTCCAAAGGTTGCAGATTTTTTAATTACTATATAATCATTCGTCGGAAAAGGTCCTTGATAATAACCTAAAAGTCCAGGTTGTGGAAAGTTTCCGGTAATAAAAATATTCATTGCCGTTTGCACTTTATTGAATTGGATTTGTGTTTGACCTGCAGCACTTTGAGCGTCATTAAAAAGTGCATCGTTTGAAATATAATTGAATGGTAAATCCATATAGAACTGAATATCCTGATCTTCAAAAGCCGTATTCAAGGTACAAAGCAAATCAAAGATTAAAGACTCACTAGCGAAACCTGCTCCATTACCTGACCCAACGAGATGAAATTTTATTTTAACATAGGTCACATCTCTTTGTCCAGCGGTTGCCAGATTTGCAGCATTAAGCCGATTAGCGGTCATTCTTTCCAAACCATGAAGTTGTGATTCAATACTTGTACCACATACATGGTCCTGAGCAAATGCCCCTGCACCACAGGCTAGTAAAAAGCAAAAAAGTAGAATATTTTTTTTCATAATAAGATATTTAATCTCAAAGGAATAATTATGGTTTTATAAATTTGGCCAAAATAAATTTGTCTACTCACAAAAATAGTAAAAAAACAAGCAAAATCATGTCTCAAATAAGTCAATTATGCTATTCAACCTTGGAATAAAAGCAAAAATATAATGCCTGGTTTTATCAATGGATAAAAATTAACTACTTTTGCAACGTTTTTTCGACACCTAAGTTCTATTTATAACCTAATTAAATAAAGAAAAGTAAAAATGAGTAAAGTAACTGTAGTTGGTGCTGGAAATGTTGGAGCTACTGTAGCCAATGTTTTAGCACATAAAGACATTGTAAACGAAGTTGTTTTGTTGGATATCCGAGGTGATTTTGCGAAAGGTAAAGCACTGGATAGCTGGCAACAAGCGCCTATTGATTATTATAGTACGAAACTGACTGGTACTGATAATTACAGACACACCAAAGGTTCTGATATTGTAGTGATCACAGCTGGTATTCCAAGAAAGCCAGGCATGAGCAGAGATGATTTAATTTCTACTAATGCAGGAATCGTTTCTTCTGTAACAAAGTCTATTTTAAAATACTCAAAAAACCCGATTATCATTGTGGTGTCTAATCCTTTGGATGTCATGACTTATGCGGCTTTTAAAACTTCAGGTTTGAAAGCAAATCGTGTATTTGGTATGGCTGGAATTTTGGATACAGCAAGATACAGAGCTTTTTTAGCAACAGAATTAAAGGTTTCTCCAAAAGATATTTCTGCTGTTTTGATGGGAGGTCATGGAGATACAATGGTACCACTACCTAGATATACGACGGTAGCTGGAATTCCAGTATTGGAAATGATTGAAAAAGATAAGCTAAAAGCTATTGTAGAAAGAACGAAAAAAGGAGGAGGAGAGCTTGTGAAATTAATGGGGACTTCTGCATGGTATGCACCAGGAGCAGCAGCAGCTCAAATGGTTGAATCTATCATCAAAGACGATGGGCGAATTTTCCCTTGTTGTTCTTATTTAACTGGACAATACGGTCTAAAAAATATGTTTTTAGGGGTACCTGTTAAACTAGGTAAAGAAGGAATCAAGGAGATTTTAGAGCTAAAATTAAACAAATCAGAAATGAAGCTTTTACATAAATCTGCGGGTCACGTCAAAGATGTTATGAAAGTTTTTAATAAGATGAAGATCGTATAAGCGATTTACATTTTCAAAGTCATTCGGTATTTGCATCCATCAAATATCGAATGACTTACTCTTCTCTTTTTCTTTTTCAGAAAATTAAAATCCGCTCCTTTTATTAAACCAATAGTTCGTATTATTGTTAATATGCTGTACATATCTGTTAATAACCAGGTAAAAAAAGATCTTTTTCAACATGAATACTTCCATTGATTTAGAGATGATGAATGCTATGGTCACCAATACAAATGAAAATTTGATGGAGGTGACGAGCCAAAAACCTGTTTTTTTGGTTTTTTTGCGGCATTTTGGATGTGTCTTCTGTAAAGAAGCCCTTAACGACCTTGCTGAGAAAAAAGAGGATTTACTTCAAAATGGTATTCGTCTCGTATTCGTTCACATGTCTGATGAAGACGTTGCTAATGAATATTTTAAAAATTATCACTTAGAAGGCGTTGCACATATTAGTGATCCCGGTTGTGCTTATTATGCTAATTTTGGAATTACGAAAGGTACTTTCTCGCAATTATATGGCTTACGGACCTGGATCAGAGGTTTTGGTGCTAAAAAAGCGGGCTTCGAATTGGAAATGGCCAAAAACCTTGGCGACTCTACTCAAATGCCCGGAATTTTTCTGATCCATAAAGGAAAAATCGTTGATACGTTTATTCATAAAAATGCTTCAGATCGACCTGATTATGGTCGCCTTATTTCGAATGCGGTTAATACGAAGGTAGACAGGTAGACAGGTAGACAGGTAGACAGGTAGACAGGTAGACAGGTA
>CAYXQH010000013.1:0-22644 GCA_964467425.1 uncultured Saprospiraceae bacterium | reverse complement strand
AAATTTATTTGTTATAGTTCTATGAAAGAACTAATCTCAGATTCTTTCGGACAATGTATAAAATCCGAACGTACACAGACTTTCGATTCGTAATCAAAAACCTGCTCAAAACTTAGAAAAAGTATCAACATACCTAATTGCTTAAGTATCTTGATATCCATACATTTGAAAAATTACGAAAACGCAATTCGTCAAATAATATGGTATGCGGTGCTTGAGTGTCTCTTCAAAAATTCTAAACCAGCATTCAGTCAAAAAAAATCATAAAGAAATTTATCAAAAGAACGTAGATAATTTGATATCCAGCGGCTTGGAAGTTTTTCGAAATCACTTCGCTTTTATCTAATATTCTACTTAATAAAAAGTACAGGAAAACCTGATTAGATAATAAACGCAATATTTTTAATTTTGAATATGTCTAATTTTTAAATCAAATATTCTGTATTTTCAGAATTTCGCCAATAAATATTTTATTATTTGGACTATAAATATACGATATGTTTTGAGTTATATCCAAATTGTTTTATCAACATTTTATTAACAGCCTTTATACACATATGTTAGTTGTTTGATTGTCAGTAGTTTAAGAAGTAAAAGAAAGATTTATAAACCTTTTAAAAAGAGAGTTATTAACTAAACACTTTGGGTTTAAAAATATGTGTCTTTAATAAGTGGGTAGCTTGTTTATTGGAACGATTGTTTTTGAGTCGTATAATTACTCTACTCAACAATTTATTTACATGGCATGATTAGCATGGTTTTTGGATTTGATATTTTCTAAATGTTTTATGCCTTCAAATTAAATTCAGAATGAAATATCAATGTAAAATCAACTAAATGGCGAAGCTACTCAAAAAGCTTTTTACAATAGGAGTATATTCAGAGCAAGAATTTCAGATTAAACGAAATATCATCTTCGTTAATCAAGCTTGTTTTATATTGCTATTGTGTGCTATCTTGGTTGTTTTAGGAAATATTTATTTTGGATTTTATCATCGATGTATCGTTGCTATAAGTTCGATACCTGTTTTTATTATTGCTCTATTTTTGCAAAGTAAAAAGCAGTATTTAATGGCTAAACAGTTAATGGTCTTTACGGCCTTTGCTTTAGGATTTTGTTCGACTTTAATATTTGGAATAGAGGCTAAAACGCAATACTATATTTTTGCCTCTTTTACTTTAGGGATGGTTGTTTTTCATAAACGATTACAACATATTTTTCTATTTATTCTTCACTTTACAGGGTTTATTTTTCTTACTGTATATTTAAAAGAAAATGCACCGTTAATTATCGGTCAGGATTCTGTTAGCTTATCTTATTTTCATATCCCACTCATTTTTATCTGTTGTTTTGTAACGCTTAGTGAGTATGTCTTACATTACCGAAGGTATGAACAAAGAGTAGATGAATTAATGGATTCGATTACTAAGCACAGTGATTTATTGATTATTGAAAAAAACAAGTTTGAAGTTCAAGCAGATATTCTACGTCAAACAAATAATGAGTTGATCTCTGAAATCGGAAAAAAAGAAGCTGCTCAAAAAGATTTAGTGGCATCGAATTTAGAGTTACAGCAATTCGCTTATGTTGCATCCCATGATCTTAAGGAGCCTTTACGGACGATAGGAAGTTTTACACAATTAATGAGAAGAAGGCTTAAAGATAAATTTGATACTGAAACAGAAGAGTATTATTCTTTCATAGTCGACGGCGTAAAACGGATGTCTAATTTATTGGATGATTTATTAGCGCTTTCCAAGATTGATAAAGAAAGCGAAATTACAGAAGTAGATATGGAGGACGTTTTAGCGTTGAATTTGCTTAATCTAGGTAATCGGATCAAAAGAGATAATGGTGAAGTAATTGTTCATGAAATGCCAGTTATAAAAGCCAACAAATCCCAGATGGTTCAGTTGTTTCAAAATCTTATTTCAAATGGATTGAAGTTTAAAAGAGACGTACCGCCTAAAGTAGAGATTTCGCATCAGGAACAAGAGCACTTCCATTTGTTTTGTGTGAAAGATAATGGCATTGGTATACCTTTAGAATATCAGGAAAAAATCTTTATTATTTTCCAACGCCTCGATAAAGATAAAAAGTACGAGGGAACCGGTATTGGATTGGCAATTTGTAAAAAAACTATCCACCATCACAAGGGAGAAATTTGGATTGAGTCTACTCCAGGAGAAGGTACTGCTTTTTATTTTACTATTTCAAAGCATCTGCAAACCTCCAACCAAAACGAAAATGAATCGATACCTGTAGAAGAGCTGCTAGAGGTGAGTTGATTCATTAACCTCGCTTTTACAGGCTACTGCTATCTTCGCTGCCAAGGCAGCATTATTCAACACCAATTTTATATTTGCTTCTAAACTTTTCCCTTTAGTGATTTGCTTAATGCGATCTAAAAGAAAGGGCGAAATAGCTTTCCCACTTATTCTTTTATTTGCTGCTTCCTCAACCGCCTGATCAATAGCAGTATTGATAGCCGAATATTCCATTTCGTAATTCGCCGGGATTGGATTAGCAATGAGGCAACCTCCTTTAAATTTTAAACGATCTTTTGCCTGAAGAACGGTAGCAATTTCTTTAGCACTATCCGCGGAATAAGTCAGTGTGAGACCGCTTTTCCTGGAGTAGAAAGCTGGAAATTCTTTCGTTTGAAAACCGATCACCGGAACGCCATATGTTTCTAAATACTCTAAAGTTAATTCCAGATCCAGGATTGATTTTGCACCGGCACAAACAACCGTAATATTGGTATTTGCTAATTCTTGTAAATCTGCGGAGATGTCCATAGTCTTTTCCGCACCGCGATGCACGCCTCCGATTCCTCCGGTTGCGAAGATTTCTATACCTGCCATATGTGCTGCGATCATGGTTGCAGCAACAGTAGTCGCACCATTTTTTTTCCTGGCAATGATAAAAGGAAAATCTCTTCGGCTCGTTTTGATAACCTCATTTTCTGGCTTTCCAATAAACTCAATTTGTTGATGATTTAATCCAACATGTATTTGCCCTTGGATGATGGCTATGGTTGCTGGTATCGCTCCGTTTTCGCGAACTGTTTTTTCTACTAATAAGGCTGTCTCTACATTTTGAGGATAGGGCATGCCATGTGAAATAATAGTAGACTCTAAAGCAACCACTGCTTTTTTTTCATGGATAGCTTGCTGGACTTCTTCAGAGATGTTTAAGTATGGATGCAACATAAAAAAATATTAAAATAGTTGTGTCTTAGTATTTGTTTTAAAAAAGATAATACATTACAAATGTAAGCCAATTTTATTTTTATAAAAAAACTAAATAAAAAACGCCTCTGCAATTTTAATAATAAAAACCACAGAGGCGAGAAGAAACTATTTTTTCTGTCAAATAATTAAACCCGATTTTGAAAAGTTAGTGAAAACATAAGCGATTTTAAATGAGTGATGTTAAGCTAACTTTTTACTAATATTTAAAAGTGTTTGACAGGGCTTATCTTATTAAGGTCAAATCACCTGTGATTATTTCATCTTCTCTTTCAGTACAGCCAACGATAATGACATAGATATAGACATCAGAAGGTTGAGGTTTATCTTTATAGGTGCCATCCCAACAAGCTCTATTTCCGCTAGCTTCAAAAACAATATTTCCCCAACGATTATAAATGGTCATTTTTTTAATGAGCTCCAGATGTTCTTGCGGAATCGCTGCACCAAATTTATCTGAGATATTATCATTATTGGGCGTAAATGCATTTGGAAATTGTATGTTTGCGGCAGCACACATCGGAAACACTCTTACCTGAATTGAATCTTGCCCCGACGAGCATCCTTCTTCGTTCGTTACTGTTACTGAAAAAGTAGTCGTCTCTAATAACTCAAATGATACTTCCGAGCAGTTCTCACATTCAGGGATGATACCAGGAGGTTCCCAGTCATAGGAATAATTTGGATCAAGATCCAAGGTGACCTCCATTCCCGCTTCAACAGTAATGTCTAATGGGAAAGAAAATACAGGAAAATCCGCGTTAATAACTTGAATGCAATGGAGGCTATCACATCCGTTAGAAGCAACAAATGTTTCGCATAAGGTTGTTTCTTCAAAAACAATTTCTTCAAAAACAATAATCGTATCTCCTGGACAAAGGTATTGAATTTCTTCACCCATTAAAGGCTCATTGTTTACGTTTACTGTAATGCTGGTTTGACTTTCGCAGCCATTTTCATTATACCCAAAAATAGTATAAACGGTTGTTTCCGTTGGGTTAGCTTCTACAATCGGGCAAGTAGAACAATTCAGACTATTTGCCGGCAACCATTCATAAGTTACACCTCCGGAAACCTCCAATGTAACCGTTTCCCCATCACAAATGATTTGCTCATTTGAAGATAGTAAAGTGAGGTCCGGACCTTCATCAAAACTGATGCTTACTTCGTCTGTTGCAGTACAGTCATTCTGATCCGTTACGGTCAGATTATAGGTCGTATTTTCGTTTAACGTGATTGTTGGATTTGGAATATTAGCATTGTTAAGCTGATTCGAAGGCGACCATTCATAATTATAATTATTGTTAAAAGTTGCATTGAGCTCTGCTATATCTTCCACACAATACAATTCATCAGTTCCTGCATTTGCATCCGGAGAGGGATACACTTCTACAAGGATTTCATCTATCCCGACGCAGTTGTTAATATCAGTAATAGTTAGGCTATAAGTCGATGTAGCTGTAGGGCTCACGGTTTGAGATGCTAAACTCGGATCGATAATACCTTCTCCTTGCCAATTATAATTTATACCAGGTACCGCATTTAAAACTACTTCTCCTTCTGGGCACATAGAAGGGGTGTCATCGATTATTCCAGGTTCTGCAAATAAAGAGATAGTCAATTCATGATTGATCGTACAAGCTCCTAAATCCTCAATAAGGGTATAGTTTAAAAAGAGTGTATTATTGGCGGTGTTTTCAAGTGTAAAATCTGTAGTCGGACAAGTTGGACAATCTAAATTATTAGCTGGTGTCCATTGATACGTATTTGTATTGCTACCATTAATACCGATTTCTGTAGCGGTATTCGAACAAACGTCTGCAGGAGGAAGGGTACTCGTGAGTGGCGAAAGTAATAGCGATTGGTCGGAGTTACAAGCGCAATTATCATTTTCGTCTATTACGGCCATCAGCCCGCAAAGAGACTCCATTCCTACCGGAAATGATCCATTAATATTCGTGATTCCACTTCCATTTACGATGCCAGGATAGTTAGAAATATTAATCAAAGAATCTCCTGGAGATAACATACCATCACCATCAAGGTCCAAATAAAAATCAACATTTAATCCATCGCCATTGTTAGGGCTGGAATTATTTACTCCTAAGTCAAATGTGAAAACACCATTATTATAATTTCCACCAAATTGCGTAATATTTAGAATAGGCTGTTCAATAGATATGTTTAAAGTGGAGCTTCCTGTCTGTGCAAAAACGGAGCAAACTTCACCAGTGGCAGTACAAATAGCTGTTTGTTCTTGTACACTTTGGATAAGGACAGGGTTTTCGCCACAGTTTGCATCAGAAAATCCAAAAAGGCTTATTTCAAAACTGATCAAATTATTTGCAGGGATTCCAGGAACTATTCCCCAGGATAAAACCTGTGAAGCAGAATCAACAGAAATATTAGGGCCACTCAGTTCAGCATTAGATAATGGACTATAAGAACCTTCATCGAAGAAAATACCAGGAGGGAGTGTGATGAAAATACTATCTGAAGAAAAAGTGACACCATCTGCTTGCATCGAAACAAGCATGGTAAATTCGTCGCCACAACCTACGGTTGTAGAGCCACCAGTAGAAATAAAGAATTCTGATTCATAAGGTGGGGCAACACCATTGATTTGAATTTGCTCTCCGGGTTTTGAAATAGTATTGGTTGCTTCCGCACAATTTTGAGTAGCGGATGCGGTAAAAATAATTTGTGATCCTGCGATAAAACCGCATTCTGTTCCACTTAGAAATCGGATACTAACTGAATTTTCAGGGCTGCTGGTTATACCTGATAAACCATGGCTTGTAATAGAATCACTTAAAGCACTAATGTCCCATTGGACATTTCCATTTCCAAGATCTATGGGATCGGCGATGTCTACATAAGTGCCTGAACTCGGATAAGCGAGCTGACAAGAACCAGGGATAACGACTAATCCTTGCGGAAGAGTAGCTTCTAAGTTTACATTAAAAACAGCTCCTACCTGAGCATTAAAAATTTCGATAGTATGATAAGGAATCGTATCGCATAAATCAACAGGAGTGACAGGACTCATTACATTCATCTCGATTTCACCTCTAGGAGAAATGACGGAAAATATAAATGATTCTACATCGCAAGGGGTGTCACTTGTTGAAATATAAGGCTCACAATCCCAGCCGTATTCGACAATCAATTGTTCGAGATTACAACTATTGGTTGTTGCAATTAACTGAAAGTTATCGGATTGATTAATATTGTAAGTTCCTAATTGAAAAATACCATTTGAAGGATTGATTATTTGCCCGGTCGTAAGGTTGATTAATTGAAAATCAGTTAACAAGCCTGTTGGAGAAGTGATCGTCATCCAAACATGCTCCGCTGGATTAGGGTAACCGCTTGGATAATTGGTCAGGCTAAAATTCCAGATAGCTTCATTATCAAAACTTACAAAATTACTTTGTGCTGTTTCTAATGAAAGAAAAGGTCTTAATGGATTAAAAGATCCATTCACTAGGAGAAGGGTGTCCAGGGGGTCAGTTATCTCTGGTAGATTATCTGCAAAATCTATTTGAATAAAATGATCCATCCTCAAAGGTATTTCCTGAAAGCAATCCGAATCAAATTCATGATCAAGCGAAAAGAAAAAACCTTCATCAATCAGTGGGGTTTGGTAAGGTTCGAAATCATCAGAGTATTGACCGTCTGGTGTAAGAGGAACGTTGGTCGCTAGAGTAGGTCCTTGTTGAAGTTCCCATGTGGTCAATGTTGATTCTAATAAGTTAACTTGCGGAGGAATCGTCATATTCCATTCGTTAATATACGCCAATGGGCGAACTTCAAAAGGGAAAAAATTGCCTTCACCTAAAAACATCTCAAAACGTTGACCTCCAGGACTATCAAACGTTTCACAAGGAAGGATGTTATAACGTCCGGGGGAAATTCGATAACGGTAAGGAGAATATTGCCAATTTACTGTCGGACATATACAGGCAAAAGTTTGTTCACCCGGATTGCTAAGCAAAACGGTTGACCCGGTTCGCATGTTGACAATCATTGGATATGGCCCTAAATCTTTAAGTGGATTATAGACCATTTTATGGAGTGTAATAAACTCAATGACATCGTTTTCTTTATACACATAGCCTGGAGGCAGGCAACTTTGAAGTGCTGCTATGCTAATGTTATAAGCATAGGAAGTGAAAATAACTTCGTCAATTACTTCTTCCGGTCTGGTGTTTGGCACGGAGGCTTTAGCTCTTTGTAAATATTGTATTCCAGCAGGATCTATTGGGCATTCAAAGACGCCACCATCACTGTCCTCAATACGGATTACTGCACTAATGGGTATAATCCCATCTTGGTCCATCAAGGCTTCATCTCCTGGGTCTAACCAGAAACCATTGTCAATTTCATCGTCTGCCGAATGAGAGGAAAAGTTAATGTTGATGGTACCTAATGAAAAAGAGGAATCGGGAATGTCCATTAATATAGAGCCATCGATCACCGTCCTTATCGTATCTCCGGGTATCATCCGATCCTGCCTGACTAGGTTCAAATTTAAATTACCACTGGCATCAGCAACTCGATCATTGTCATTATCTACAAGACCATAATTATAACGTAAGGATTCTAGCTCGTAATCTAGATATCCGGGAGGATACACCTGAGTGATTAAACCATTATAACAGACATACTGTAAAGGGAAGGTCTGACACTCTTGGATAGCACAAAATGCGGTCGAAGTCGTATCTAAAATAATAGAAGTGTTTACACTCATCGTATCATTATAAATAGTATCTCCAACACAAAGGTCCAGCGGAGGGCAGGAGGTGTTATATTGTTCAATGTATTGAGCAGGTGGAAGACAAGGGGCATCGCAAGTAAACGAAAGATCAAAACTGGTAAACACTGTATCACTGTTCATGGGTAAATCATATTCTAGATTTACAATAGACCCGCTTGAATTTGTTTGAATATCAAAATTAATTGGTTCCTGTCCACCTAACACAAGATTGTTATCCATTTCCCATACAAATCCGCAAGGAATAAGAAACTCTAAGTTTAAAGTTCCAGTAGAGTCGTCTAGTAAGTCGGAACCTAATCCATAATCCAGTGTATGAGTAGTGTTGTCAAGGATCACGGTGCCGATAGCAAAAGTGACCGTGTCAATCATAATGTCTCCTATAGGGGTGTCGCCGGTGTTACTTCCGGTAGTGACAACTATTTCATTTTCTGGGCAGCTTTTAAGATAGTTTATTTCATAAGCCCAACCTAAAATGGGACTGCCACATCCTTGTGCACAAGAATAATTATCCCATTCAATAGTTACAGATTCTCCTGGAGATAAAAAGGGCACCACTACAGTCGCTTCTTTATAAACCAAACTATTAAGACTACAGCCATCAAAATCAACAGGTTCTGCAAAAGAAGGATTAACGGCTTCGATAGTACCACTACTATCAATTATAAAACTATTTGGATGCATTCCATTGATGTCAGCGACCAAGCTTTGTCGAATGATGACATCAATGTTTATAGCTGGAGAGGATCCTATGTTTTGAATAGTAAGTGATTGCTTCGCGGGTGTTTCTGCGCAAAAATTGGTTGGAAGTTCTGTTGAGGTTTGTCCGGTGATAATTGGATTATCCTGACTAGGTAAAAACTGGATGACCGCAAAAGAAAAAGCTTCTTGACAAATAGCACCATCACAACCCCAATTCACGGAGAAATTAGAATTGCTATCGTTTTGATCATAACCACAAGACGTAATTAAAATTGTTTCCGTAATAGTGATCACTTCATTGAGTTCAAATAAACCATCACCGTCACCAATATTCATAAAGTCATCCGAATCAAGTTGGATTTCGAAAAAAGTTGGACTTGAATTAGTTACCGTTCCGTAATCTGCACTAATGGAAATACCGCCTTCATGTTGATCAATAAAATTGAAAGACGAAAGGTCGCCAATTCTGGTATTTTGAATCGTAATGGTTCTCGTTAAAATATCTCCTTTTGTTCCAATGAGGTTGTCATTGGTCGTCCCTGTGATAATTAATAAAGCAGTTTCAATTAGATAAGGACTCGTCGTCGTTGATTGGCTTCCCGTCTGATGATCTACAGTGATGTCATTAGTGAATAAAGCACCACTATTAATATTATCAATCAAATCGCATTGATAAAAGCCATCGAATGAAAAGGTCTGTGCAGCTCCGGATGCCATATTTGGCAAACCAAAAACTGGCGTATTTAGATTAGTAATGTTTTGTTCAGCGGCATCAACGACACTGTTGTTGACATAGGATATTCCCATAGGAAAGTCAATTGTTACAAAAACATCTTTTATACTATCCGGGGAGTTATTAGTGATGGTGACCTGATACGTAGCACTATCACAAACCGTATTACCGATTGGGTTTACATAGGTTATTGATACCTGACTAAAGGAAAAGAGAGGCAAAAAAAGAATAATTAAGCACCAAAAGTAATGGTTACAATTCTTCATAGCTAGAGGGTTTTTAGTTTTACAAAAATACAGCAGTACATCAGTGTGTACTGTTTGTGTTATTAAGCTTTAATATCAGGTGATTTCTATGAAATTCTAAAATTCCAATTTAGAGTCTGTAATAAGGCAGGAAGAGATAAACTCTATTCGGCAATTAATATACAAAGATTTTGAATAAATAAAAATGTTGAAGGATTAAATTACCTGATTCGTTGGAAAACGAATGTTGGTTTTTGGTTTTACAGGCAATTCAATGTTTTTAAAGATAGAAAGGTTATTCAAAAATAAAACAGCAATTATGTGGTGAATTCAACTAAAATTAAAACTCTTTTAAACTTTAGTTAACCTACGGGAAGTAAATTTGTGTTGTAATTAACAGGGAAGATATTAAATCAAAATAAATTCTCTTCTTATACAAATTTTTGACTATCTCGCGTAAAAATGCTCTTGCTCGAAGGCTGAATCTCCCCGGTTTAGTCTTCTGTTTTTTACGCCATTTCGAAATCAAAATACTAAGGTGAAAAACTTTTTATAGTCCAATATCATATTCACCTGTAACGGGGCGATCCTTGATTTTTAAATAGTATTCGATTTCCTGCTCGATATAGCGTGCATAATCGACAGAATGAAGTTCTTTGACAAGTGTATGTTTTTTTCCGTTTTTTAAAATTAGATCTACAGCGAATGCATAGACGGATTGCTCATTGGTTTTTCCAACTTCATACTTTCGAACAAATAACTGATCCACCTCTTCAGGAGCGTAGTGTCGATCTTTTTGAATTAAAAAATTAATCGGTTTATGCTCAATTGAAATGCGATCTTCATCAACTGTAATGTAACTAGTGTTTAAAGCATAACCCAAACTAGCATAAATCAAATAAATGCCAACCAGAATAAAAGGGATTAAAAACAATATCGGAAATAATTCACCTACGGAAAGCATAATAATCGACACGATTCCAATAAATGCATTCCAAAAAAGCGCAAAAAATAAAGTGAATGTTTTTACTGATTTTCGCCATTTTATCATAATCTCCAGCTCGTTCATTAAATGCAGAACCTCTATGCCGGGAGGGATCACAATCTCTTTTCTATACCGGGCGGGTAGTTCGCCAGAACCACCAAGACGATTATGGAAATCAAAAATGTTATTACAGGTTTTACACTTCGCAATCGTTTTGACGAGATCAACATCATCAGAAAAAATTGGAGCGCGACATTCTGGACAGTCTAAATGCATGATTTTTTAATAAAAGTAGCCAAAAAGCGTAAAAATCATAGACTTTGAATTAAGGAACATATAATATAATTTTTACAATAGGTTAATATTAAAAAGTCAACTTGGGTATAAATTAGGAAAGTTTTTCCTGGTTGTTCTTAGAAGTTTGAAATTCTATTGAATAATGATTAGAAAAATTCTTGACATATCCATTATTTCTGATGCACATGTAGGAACGTATGCTTGCCATGCGTATGAACTGCTTCAGTACCTCAAGAGCATTCAACCCGAGGTGCTCATTTTGAATGGAGATTTTATTGACCGCCCCAGTTTAAAGAAAAAGCAGTTTCCAAAAACACATCGAGAAATTATTGATGAGGTTTTTAATCTTGCTAATAAGGGGACTAAAGTTTATTACATCACTTCAAAGCGTGAGGCAATATTAAAACGATTTCCTAAGTTTCGGTCTGGATTGATTGACGTTAGACATGAATTGACTTTGCATTTTAAAAATGAAAAATATTGGATATTCCATGGTAAGGTACTTGATCCTTATTTTATGATTCCTTCATTTTTAATAGGTTTTGAAAATTGGATTTATAATGCCTTAATGAAAGGAAATAAAATGATTAATCGATGGAGAGCTTATTTTGATAAGCCTAGAGGCTCTTATTTTGGTGATTTTAAAAAGCAAGTAAAAAAGTCTGCGGAAACGATTAATAGGTTTGAATCTTTAGCTATTGAAAAGGCTAAGAAAAATGAGTGCGACTATGTGATTTGTGGTCATGTCCATCAACCGGTGATAAGAAAAGTAGAGGAGTCCAGTATCACGTATATGAATTCAGGGGATTGGGTGGAAAATTTATCAGCTTTAGAATACTGCGCCGGACGGTGGGCATTATATGAATATGACGAGTTGGATTATATATTTATTAATCCAAGACTTCATGTAAAGTCTAAGAAAATGAAGCTGGAGCCCCTAACTCCATTGAAAGCGTTTAGATTTGGTTCGATTGTTGGAAATAAAGAAAGGCGGAGTAACCAAATTTAAAGATTTAAAAAAAGAGATATGCCACATTTAACGTTAGATAAGTCAAATTATCAGGCTTATACCGGGGGAACACCATTAAATTTAGACGATAAAGAGTTTGATATTTTATGGTTGTTAGCTGAAAAACCAGGAAAAACCTATAAAGAAAGCGAGCTTTATCAAGAAATGAAAAAGACTCATCCACAGCTTCAAAAAAGCCCATTTCGAAAATATATCCATAAATTGAGATATAAACTAAATCGAAAATTCATCGAAGTTATTGATGACAATCGGTATAGGATCGCCTTTTAAAGCACAGTTACCCTTCCAGTATACCTTTCAAATCTGCAGGAGAATAATTCACGGACTTCAATGTTTTATTATCTGAAGTTCGAAATACCAGATAGGCATCGCCGGATTTTTTATAATAACTTTCCACACCATCCTTGGCTTTATAATGCGCCATCGTCGCGATTGCTTCTTCTTCATTTTTACAAGTCTTGCTCATGTTAGAGCGTTGAACCTCGTCAAATAGCTCCCGAAATTTATCGCCAAGCCCAAATTCTAAAACAGCTCCAGATAAAACATATTGAATATCACAAAGTGCATCAGCGACTTCTACTAAGTCATTATCTGCAATCGCTTCTTCCAATTCTTTTAATTCCTCCGCAATTAATGCTACTCTAAGCTTACATCTCTTTTCAGATGGAATCGTAGGTTCCTCCAAAATAGGATGTTGAAAAGTCTTATGAAATTCAGCTACCTGATTAAGTGCGTCGATCTGATCCATTGATTTTGATTTTATTTCCATAAGGCCAAAGTTAAGGAATTGTAACCGTTTAAAAAATAAACTGGATTCTAAAAAAGAACTCGTAAATTTGAATGCCAATTTTCGAAAAATAAATAAACAATGATGAAAAAATTAACCCTCTTATTCATGCTTTTCATAGTAAACCTCCTTAATGCCCAAACCATTGCTGAAATTCAGGGCACAGGCTCAGCTTCTCCTTATGCCGAGCAGGTCGTTTCGACTAGTGGAATTGTCACGGCTGTAAATGCTGCGGGTTATAATATACAGGATGGAACAGATATTCGAAGTGGAATTTATGTTTATGATCAGACTTATTCTCCAGCTTTAGGAGATGAGATTGAAATTACTGGTACCGCAACCGAATTTTTTGATTTAACAGAGATTGTTGATTTGACTGCATTCGAAATCACTTCTTCTGGCAATGTTTTACCTTCGCCAATAGAACTTTCTACCAATGACATTAGTCAGGAAGACTATGAAGGAATGTTGGTCAAAGTTAATCAGGCAACCTGTACTAATGCGGATTTAGGTTTTGGAGAATTTGAATTAAATGATGGGAGTGGAGCTTGTGCGGTAGACGATTTGTATTACCTTTTTGCGGCAACGCAAGGGGAAGATTATAATGTGACAGGTCCTTTACATTATTCGTTTAGTGCTTATAAAATTATACCTAGAAATGCGGATGACATTGAAAATGCAAATCCATTGTTTTTTACAGTGTCACCAAAAGAAAAGGATTTGACAACGACGAGTATCACGGTTTCCTGGGAGACAAATGTTCCGGCAATTTCTATAGTTGAATATGGTTTGACGCCCGACATATTAGATACCTATCTTGAAGATAGTGATCTCAGCACTACGCATGAGATCATTCTTGAAAATCTTCAACCAGCTACAATCTATTATGTTCGCCCAGTATCTGCAGAAGGTGGAAATAGTACGCCAACAAAAATCCATGTGATGTGCACCGCTTCGGAGAGCTCTGGCGAAATGAAAGTTTATTTTAATCATCCGATAGATCAGGAAGTAGCGACTGTTTCTGATGCAATATATACAGATGCAATTACGGACACGATTATTAGTTATATTGATTTGGCTGAAAATACATTGGATTTCACGATGTACGAAGCGCAAAATGAAGCCATTGTAAATGCTATTAATGCAGCCTATGATCGAGGGGTTACAGTTCGCGTAATTTCAGACGATGAAGGAGACAATGCTGTGTTGATTGATAACCTGAATACAGCCATTCCTGTTATTGAAGGAAATGCAGCTGGCATCATGCATAATAAATTTATGATTGTAGATAAGGATGATGTCAATAACGCCTGGCTGCTTACAGGCTCCATGAATCATACTGGCGCAAATCTGGGTTGGGATTATAATAATGTGATCTGTATTCAAGATCAATCTTTAGCGAAAGGTTATACTTTGGAGTTTGAAGAAATGTGGGCTGGGATATTCGGATCGGAGAAAACAGATAACACGCCACATTGTTTTAATATCAATGGTGTTGCAGTAGAGTCGTATTTCTCTCCCTCAGATGGAGTGGCTAATCGAATTGTTCACGCCATCGATAATGCAGAAAATGAATTAGCTTTTGCCATTCTTGTTTTTACAGAAAATAGTCTCGGAACAGCAGTGCTTAATGCGCATGATAGAGGTGTTGATGTAAAAGGTATCATTGATTATGTAGAATTTAATGGAGACGAATACGATTTCCTTTTAGATAATGGTGTAAATGTACAAGACTACCAAAATACAGACGGTTCGCAATGGCCGGATGGACCAACCTTACATCATAAATATGCCGTCATCGACTATGGAGCAGGAAGCGCAAATCCATTATTAATTACAGGCTCTCATAATTGGACGGCTTCTGCCGGATCAATTCATGATGAAAATACCCTCTTGATTTACGATGCGGAAGTAGCTAATTGGTATCAGCAAGAATTTTGGGCTCGATTCTTTGGAGTCGTTGGAGTGGAAGAGCAGTTTGTAGAAAACGAACTAGGTCTTTTTCCGAACCCAGCAGTTGATAACTTTAAAGTTGAACTTCCTGCCAATGGGCAATTACAGGTTTTTAATCTGGAAGGTAAATTACTGTTTTCTAAAGAAATGAATGAAGGTATTCAGCAAGTGGATATCGAAGCATTCCCAACCGGTTCCTATATTTTATGGTTTAAAACTAAAGATGTTAATTACGTAGAGCAGTTTGTAAAAGCGAAGTAGCTCATATTTTAGATACTGTTATTCGTTCCGTCCGAATCAGTGCTGTTCAAAAGGTCGTTTTTACAATTAATATTATTGACACATTTTCTTACTCGATTGTTTAAAATAATAAACACAGGGGCACAGAGTAAGTTATAGCTTTAGTAATCCAATTGAGAAAACGTTTATTAACCCAGTGCCTCTGTGAAATGAAAATCGAACCACAGAGTCACAAAGTTGATTAATGCTTAATTAATTCTATTAAGTAAAACCTATGGCACCTCAGTGCCTCTGTGTTAAAAATAATCGCAAATAAAGGAGAGCGATCAATAAAAAAATTGAGTTAGTCTTTCAAACCCCGAACCCCGATTTCTTAATAATTCAAGTAAATTGCTCGGAGTACTTTTTCCATTTCTTCTTTATAAGGTTTAGAGCTGCCTTTGAAGTTATTATGCATAAAGCTGAAAATAAGTGTTTTTCCACTACGCGTAATCAAGTATCCGCTAAGGCAGTGATTATTACTCATCGTACCTGTCTTAGCAAAAACATAAGGCGTTCCAGAATTATCATACCAGTTTTTTATCGTTCCGGAGTATCCTCCAGCAGGGAAAAAACTCATTAGACGATCGCGAGGAACATCCTGGTAAAGTTTGTCAAGTAGAAAGACGATGGACCGTGGCGTAAAAAGATTATATCTGGAGAGGCCTGATCCATCCGCCCATATTGGAGTATCGGGAGAATCCTGAAGCAGACTGTCGATAGTGTATTTAATAACTTGTGCCGTATTCAAATCACCAAAAAGCGTGTCGCTACAAACTAATAAAAGTTGCTCAGCGATAAAATTATCACTATCCAGCATTAAACTTTGATAGACCGTATCAACCTTGGTGCTATATATTTTGTTGACCCTGGCTGGTATTGGGCGAGACTGTTTTAGAATAGTGATATCTTTTTGAATTTCCTCTTTTAATAAGTTGATTGCTAGCTCATCGGAATAAATAAAGGGATGCTCGTTTTGATATTTTCGGTTTTGCATTTTTTCATTATACTGGAAAATATTGAGGTTGTTTTTTCGCTTTAAACTTCTTCCGGCAAGGTCTTTATTTAGCTCAAAACTTTTCGAAAAATAACTTGGTGTAACTCTAAAATATGGATCATCTTTTTGTTTGTCGATCATGATGACATTACCATGGAATGGTAATCCAGATTTTTCCGGCTGGTAATGATAATAGGAATCATCCCACATCCAACCTGCCCCTAATGGAGTATCATTAAAATTTCCAGCACTGAAATAAATATTCTTTTTAGTTTCTTTTAAAAATCGAATGACTTGGTTATCTAATTTTAGATAAGGGTTTTTGAGCATAGGGTCTCCGGTTCCCCAAAAAATAAGAGAGTCACCTGAATTGGTATATTGAATGCCGGGAATTGAGTCCCCTAGAATATTTAGACAGGCGTAAAGTGTCCAGATTTTAGTGTTGGAAGCTGGGGTGAAATACCGATGTGCATTTTGCGCAAATATCGTTTGATCATTCGATGGATCAAATAGGACAAAGCCGGTGAAACCATTGTTAAAAACAGGAGAGTTTTCAACGGTTTGCTGAAACAAAGGTATTTTTGATTGTTTTATTTTCTTAGGTCCGGTACATGCACTTGAAAATAAAATGATTGAGACAATCAAAAATTGAAAGAAATAAGATAAAGATGGTAATTTGTTCAATGTACAAAAGATTTAATTCCTCAATAAAAACGTTATCCAATAAAATGAAGTATTTTATTGCTATCCTATTATTAATTAATTGCTTCTGCTTGTGTGCTCAATCTGAGTGGTTGCCGAGACTTGAGACTTATAATCAAGCTCAAGAGTCACTTTTTTTGTTGAAAAATGAAAACACTAAAATCCCTTTGACAGGAAGCGATTTTCGAAATTTCAGGCATACTTATGCAGGGGAAACAAATGTGGTCAGTAAGTTTATTGCTTTGTACAAGCCGGTGATTAGCCTGGAATTAAACAAGGATGATAAAACATCCTCAGATACGGGGCTTCGACTTTTGACGATCGATTTATCAACAATCGTTTTTGATGAACAGACGATAAACGCTATTGAAAACAGTATAAAAGATAAACGAACAATCGTTGTTCTTTTTGACGAAGATTATAAAATCAAGCGTTCACCAATTGATTTTTCAAAATCTGATCATCTACTTTACGTAAAAGGAAATTCGAAGTTGCACCAGTCATTAGCGATGCAAGCAATATTCGGAGGAATTGCAGTAAAGGCGACATTAGCAGAAGATTTAAATAATGCGTTTCGCAAAGGAGATGGTTATACACTGGCAGGTGGTTTAAGATTAAATTATGCACCACCAGAAGTAGTGGGGGTAAATGGTACTTTTTTGAGAAAGGAAATAGGCTCTATTGCGCAAGCAGCTGTTGATGCAGAAGCTTTTCCGGGTTGTCAGGTTTTAGTAGTAAAAGATCAGCAAGTTATTTTTCATGAGGCATGGGGTTACCACACTTATGATAAAAAACGAAAAGTGCAGCTTGATGATATTTATGATTTTGCATCACTTACCAAAGTGACCTCCGCGCTCCCCGCAATGATGCGCCTGCATGGAGAAAGCAAATTAAACCTGGATGATCCTTTTAAAAATTATTTTTCGAAAATTAAAAATACCAATAAAGCTGAATTGTCAATTCGTTCAATTTTAGCTCATCAAGCACAGCTTAAACCCTGGATTCCATATTGGCGTAGTACGATTAAAGAGAATGGAAAATTTAAATGGCGGACTTTTAAAAAGAAAAAATCCAGACGCTTTCCAATTCATATTACGGATCAATTATATCTACATCGATCCTACAAAAAGAAAATTTATAAAGCAATCAAAGCTTCTCCATTAAATGAAAAAGAAGGCTATGTTTATTCTGGTTTAGCATTTTATCTTTGGCCGGAAATGGTGTCTAATTTGGTGGACGCAGATTTTGAAACGCATTTGAAAAATACATTTTACAAACCTCTTGGAGCAACTACACTAACTTATAATCCCACAAGGTATTATCCTTTAGATCGAATTATTCCTACAGAAAATGATACCTTTTTTCGGAAGGTTCAAATTCATGGCAAAGTACATGATGAAGGTGCAGTCATGATGGGCGGTGTTTCAGCAAATGCTGGCTTATTTGGTTCCGCAAATGATTTGGCAAAACTGATGCAAATGTATTTGAATGAAGGAAGCTATGGTGGAGAACAATTTATAGCAGCCGAGTCGGTTAGAGAATTTACGCGATGTCAATATTGTGGTGAAGGGAATCGACGGGGGCTTGGTTTTGATAAACCATTGATAGAATATCATCCCCAAAAAAGCTCTGTTGCAAAAGATGCAAGCCCGGATTCCTACGGACACTCCGGCTATACAGGAACATTTACCTGGGTTGATCCAAAACACCAATTGATTTATATCTTCTTTTCAAACCGGGTTTACCCAACTCGGGAAAACAGAAAGATTTATCAATTAAATGTCCGCCCTCGTATTCATCAGGTGATTTATGATTCCTTTTTAAAAAATACTCCAAAAACTGATTAAATTGAGAATAGTTATATAAGGCTAAAATTTTAAATCGGGCCATTTGAGATTTTAAAACAATAAATTATGAAATTCAAACTCACATTCCTCCTCCTTTGCCTGGTCAGTTTTTTGATAGCGCAAGAAGATACCGAGAATCTAAAAATGGATTGGGAAGCTTATGATCCGCCTTCCACCTTAGTTGTGCCGGAGCATCATATTGGTCATGCAAAGTTTCCTTTTGTTGATGTACATAGCCACCATTGGCGTATGGCAGAACAAGACTTGGATTTATTAATCCGACAAATGGATACTATGAATATGCAGGTGGTTGTCAATCTTAGTGGAAGGGGAGGGGAGCGCTTAAAAGCGATGATGGACAATATTAAAAAACACGGTTATGAAGACCGGATTATTCTTTTTACCAATATCGAATTGCGAAGTATTGATGCACCGGATTGGACAATCGAAACGCTAAAGCAAATTGATTATGATTATAAACAGGGCGCTCGAGGCTTGAAGATTTATAAAAGCCAGGGGATGACCAATCGGGATTCTTCTGGTAACCGAATCAGAATTGATGACCCGCGAATTGATGCGATCTGGGAGCGGTGTGGAGAATTAGGTATGCCGATTTTAATTCATTCAGCAGATCCAAAACCTTTTTGGCAGCCACATGATGAAAATAATGAGCGTTGGCTGGAATTAAAATTGCGACCTCGTAGAAAACGAAGTAATGATAACCCCGCTTCCTGGGAAACGATTATTGGCGAGCAGCATAATATTATTAAAAAACATCCAAATACTAATTTCATTGCAGCGCATATGGGTTGGTATCCCAATGATTTGAAAAAGCTGGGCGAGTTATTAGATGAAATGCCTAATATGTATGTAGAGATCGGCGCTGTAATTGCAGAGCTTGGGAGACAACCTCGTATGGCAAATCGGTTTTTTGAACAATATCAGGATCGGGTTTTATTTGGAAAAGATTCTTACAAGCCAAAAGAATATCCGACCTACTTTCGTGTTCTCGAATCGGATGATGAGTATTTTCCATATTACAAACGCTATCACGCTTTTTGGAAAATGTATGGACTGGATTTACCAGACGATATTTTGAAAAAGTTGTATTATGAAAATGCAATGAAACTGATCAAAGGAATTGATCCTGCTATGTGGGAAAAGAAATAAAAGAAATTATTCGGTGTTCCCGAAATGCGAACACCGAATAACAAACATCGATTTTATTTTAGTTCAACAGGGATGCGCACCATAGTGTCTTCCCAGCCAATAACCATGTGGATATTCTTATCGTCTTTTTTATCATAAGCCACAGATAAAGCCTCTAATGTACTTGCTGTTTTCGCAGTAGGAACAGTAATCGTTGCTACATTTGTTTTTTCATCGTGGTTATAATTTCCCCAACTTGGAATATTTTTATGAATAATAACATCCCAGCTTCCTTCATTCGGAATCGCCATAATTCCATATTTACCAGCTTTGACATCTTTACCGCCAACTTTTACATCATTGAAAAAAGTGATTTCGGTTGTTTCATTAGCACCTAGTCTCCAAGGTTCTCCATATTTCAACATTTCACCAAAGATCTTTCTGCCTTTCATTTGAGGTCGACTATAAACAACGCGAATTTGCGGTTGATTTGCAGCAAGCTCTTCAGGTTTTAAATAATTCTGAAGTCTGGACATGTTTGGATATTGTGCCAGATCCATTGGGCTTTTGTCATCACTTGAAAGATAAACCGGATTGAAACTAATTGGTAATACCGCTCTGGTTTTGTCCCATTCGAATACCATGTTACAACTTTGGTCATCTACCTTCTGAAATCCGATCGTAAAAGATTCTCTACTTTCAGGAACAGCACTTACAGGGATTTTTGCAGTTGCAACATCTTTACTGACGTCACGGTCTTTTGATCCACCAATAAAACGTTGTGTAGAGACTTTTATAATCCAGTGATCAGCTTGACATTCTGCAAACATTGTATAAGTACCTCTGGAAACAAAGGTGCCGCCGATTTCTACATCATTATAAAAGATAACCTCCGTTGCTTCATTCGCTCCAAGTCTCCAATCTTGACCATAAGGAACAAGCTCTCCAAAAATCTTACGATCTTTTTTTAATGGTCGGCAGTACAATACTTTAACCTTCGGCTGAATATCAGCCATATCGCCAGTCATATAGTTTTTGAAAGCAGCTTCTCTTGGGTAGGTTGCTGCATCCATCGGACTTTTGTCCATAGAAGGAAACTTCAATTCTTGAGCATCCAGCGTATAAAAACTAAAAAGGCTCATAAATACAAATAGAGCAGTTAATTTAAACTTCATGATTTTTCAGTGTTTAGTTTTAAAAAATACAAAGGTATAAAAAGGAAAGGTTTTCCTTGTTATTTACTTGTTAAACTGTCTTAATCATGCCTTTTCTTACTATTTATGGAAAAAATACGCGTTTCTGTAATCAAAAAAATACCTAGTAAAACTTGTGAAGGCACAAGACGCAAACAGTAAACCTGAAATGAGGTTAAAATGCGGTCTAAAAATTTGATTTTTTGTAATTGTCTAAGGCGATTTGATCAATGATATTGAGGAGGTATTCGGTATTTTAATAGCCCGAATATGTTTTGAAAACAATTCATTAAACAAGACTTCGGTCTTTAAAATTTCTTTTATGAAAAACTTATTTAGCCTATTGGCATTGATGCTTTGCTTCAACATTTATGCTTCTGCACAAGATTACACCTTGCAAAATGGCACTGATTGTAAATTTGAAATAAGAGTCGCCTACGATACGGATGGTGATTGCAAATCAAATGGTTTCATTGATACTGGTGTTAGTCCAAATACATCTTCTACTTTTAATATACCTGATGGTGCAGTAATACTTGTAGTAAAAGGACGTCCAACTGATGCAAACGGTGCATGTCCTTTTCATGTAGGTGTTGATTGTTCCGCTTATGGACCTGTAGCTAATGTAGATTGTGATGTTTCTTGTGGCGATTATACGGCAACTTTTATTGAGGGGGTCGGTGTTCAATTTATGCCAGGATAAACAGAAAAGACCCCGAGTAACAAAGACAGGAAACTCGGGGTCTTTTTTAAAAAAGAAGTTTTACTTACTCCGTACTAATTTTAGAGGAATAGTTTGAGTTTCAGTTTTCATAACCAACACATACATGCCAACAGGATAATTAATAAGGTCAATAGACGCTTGATAAGTACCAGCCAGATGTTGTTTTTGATCAACAACCGTTTGCATCAGCTGTCCTTGGACAGAATAAAGCGATAAGGAAAGTTGTTCATCTTGAGGAATAGAATATTCAATTAATTTATCTGCATTAAAAGAACTTGATAATTCTTCCAGATTAAAAGCGCTATCAAAATTGCCAGCTTCATCCGATCTTTTTCTTGGTATGCAACGATATAAATAAATCGTGCCTTTACGATTGCTAGCCTCAATATTAGGGATGTAAGTGAGAGAGTATCCATTATCGTCGAGATAAGCGAAATTAAACGATCCTTTTATCTCTGAACTCTCAGAAGTTACTACTTCAAGAACTGTTTCATCTGAATTGTAAATAACGTTACTTGCATGATCATCATCAAACCCCACTACAGTGGGCACTGATTCCATAAAAAGAATCCTATTTACCACATAAGCATTGTCCGTTACTTCACTAAAATTAATATAGGTATAATAGAACTTTTCACCATCCCAACCATTCGGATAAGTATCCATAATTTCCATTTCTGTATCAAAAGTATCTTGATAAACTAGCTGTAGATTAGAACAATTTTGAGTCATATCTTCAAAGCTAATGGGGCGTTCTATAATAATAATATCCTGAGGACTTCGAGCCGTTCCACCCGAACATTCCGTCTGGAAAGTGACCAGAAATAAATCATGATTAAAATTGAGTGTAATTTCATCATTTGTGGTAAAGTGGTTTTGGATAACTCCGTCTGATAACCTCATCACATTAATATGATAGCCACTTGCGCCATTGACGTGCACCCAGTCAAAGGTTACATCATCTTGAGTTGAACTTTGAATTTCCACAACTG
>CAYXQH010000012.1:0-23063 GCA_964467425.1 uncultured Saprospiraceae bacterium | reverse complement strand
AAAGAAGAGTTTTATGAGACACTTCGTTACTTTAAAAATTTAATAAATAAAACAGGTGTAAATTTAAATCTTAATCAAAAAGTAGATGCAGCATTTCTAATCGATCAACTTTTTGATGAGGTAATTCTTGCTACTGGAGTAACACCACGAAAATTAAAAATCGAAGGGATTGATCATCCTAAGGTTTTATATTATACAGATGTGTTAAAAGGTAGAAAAGTTGTTGGTAAAAGTGCGGCGCTGATTGGTGCCGGAGGTATTGGTTTTGACGTTGCAGAATTCCTTTCACATGAAGGAAAACCTACCAGCTTGGATGTAGAAAGTTTTATGAAAGAATGGGGTGTTGATATGGAATATGAAAAAGGAGGTGCGCTGACAGAAGCGGAGCCAGAAGCCTCACCAAGGGAAATATATTTGCTCCAACGTTCAAAAGGAAAGCTCGGTGCACGCCTTGGAAAAACAACAGGATGGATTCATCGCTCCAGTCTGAAAATGAAAAAAGTAAATATGATCGGATTGGTCGAATATCAAAAAATCGATGATGAAGGTTTGCATATTTTAACTGCAGGAAAACCAATGACTTTAAATGTTGATAATGTAGTGATTTGTGCTGGTCAAGTACCCTTGAGAGATTTATTAGAACCACTAAAAGAAGCAGGCATTAATGCACGTCTTATAGGTGGAGCAGATGAAGCCAAAGAACTAGATGCAAAGCGAGCTATTGACCAAGGATTAAGATTAGCCATTCAATTTAAATAAGACCATCAGATGTTTACACGAAGAAAATTCATTAAAAGATCTTCTCTTAGTTCTCTGGGAGTAATGGCTACCAGCTTATTTGCTACAGATTGTGCAGCAGAGTCAAATAGAAAAGTAAATCAAGAGCATAAAATAACGGCACAAATACCCATGGTGATTTCTACCTGGGGACAAAATAAAAAAGCGAACGAGGAAGCAATGCGTGTTTTGAAAAGTGGAGGTAGCGCTCTAGATGCTGTTGAAGCCGGCGTGAAAATTCCGGAGGGAAACCCTAATGATCAATCTGTTGGATATGGAGGACGACCAGATCGCGATGGAGATGTGACGCTTGATTCTTGCATTATGGATTCAAATGGAAATGCTGGGTCCGTCTGTTTTTTACAACATATCAAACATCCTGTATCAGTAGCACGGATGGTCATGGAAAAAACGCCTCACGTGATTCTCGCTGGAGAAGGCGCTTTACAATTTGCCTTATCTAACGGTTTTAAAAAAGAAAACCTGCTAACAGAAAGATCGAAAAAGGATTGGCTGGAATGGAAAAAAACGTCAAAGTATAAGCCGATCATCAATATTGAAAACCACGACACGATTGGTATGCTGGCTATTGATGCTCAAGGTAATATCTCTGGAGCTTGTACGACATCTGGCTTGGCTTATAAAATGAAAGGTAGGGTAGGGGACTCTCCAATTATTGGAGCTGGATTATTTATTGATAATGAAATCGGAGGTGCTACAGCGACCGGAATGGGAGAGGCTGTGCTTCGATCCCTTGGATCTTTTCTTGTAGTGGAACTCATGCGACAAGGCAGGAGTCCTTCAGAAGCATGCAAAGAGGCTGTGATGAGAATTGTTGAAAAACAAGATGTAAAAGATATTCAAGTCGGTTATATCGCTGTTAATAAGAAAGGAGAATGTGGTTCTTTTTGTATTCACCAAGGCTTTGACTTTGTACATTCTACCAAATCTGAATCCCAAATAGTCAATTCTGACTATAAGTTTGCTACAGAATGATTAAGAAATATAATATAATCGTAAACTATAAAGCACTAGTTAATAGCCTATTGTGAGCTTAGGCATAAATGAGTGTACCATATTTTGGGTAGTTAATCACTGATTTTCTTGCTCAGAATCATAGTGTTTCCTATCTTTACCGCTATAAGGGTGTCACACACTATTCAATACGACTCCAATGTAAATTATCACCCGATGTAAACAAACTAAGAAAGTACGAGAAACTTCCTTAGCCTATTTTCCTGAATATCTAAACTTAGAGTGCACGACCTACTAATTTAATTAGAGCTTTTTAGTTCTGATTAAAATGTCTGGTACTTATTGCTCATTGAAGCTAATAAGTCGTCATTATTTTAAAAGATAGTGGCACCGGTTTTGCAGTATCGGTACTATTATCCTATTTATGAGCGATTATCTCGCTCGATGTCATCAATCAGTACAATTTCTACTGAAACGAACTTGATCTGATGATCCCATGAATAAAACATTGATTAGAGTATGCAGCAAGTTAACGTAGTTATTGCAGATGACCATCAACTTTTCATAGCAGGTTTGAAAACCATTTTACAAGATGTAAGTGGCTATGAGATTAATCTCACTGATATTGCAAATACAGGTGCAGAGTTGATGACGATTATCAAAAATAATATTCCCGATTTACTTATTTTAGATCTAAATATGCCAGAGCGAGACGGCTTGGATGTTCTTTCTTCGATAGGACATAAATATGATGATTTGAAAATTTTGGCATTGACCATGTATGATGAATCCAAGATTGTAAAATCAGCTTTTAAATCTGGTGTAGATGGCTATGTGCTCAAAAGCTCTGGTAAAGAAGAACTAGTACGAGCAATAACTGAAGTTTTGGAAGGCCAAACTTTTATGGGGCAAGGCGTAAGTATGAATGCTTTTGCAAATGGCACCCGGAAAAGTGATAATGCAATTCAGTTTGAAGATAAGTTTATCAAAAAGTATAATCTGACAAAGAGAGAAATAGAAATCTTGCGATTAATCTCTCATGCACTAAGCAATAAAGAAATTGCAAAAGAACTTTATATTAGTGATCAAACGGTCAGTGTACACCGAAAAAATATCATGCGTAAGCTAGGTGTATCTAATACAGCAGGCCTTATTAAAATCGCTTACGATCATAGTTTAATCTAAAATTGAATTTCATAAATTACTGATAATCTGATAGTTAAGAAGAAAATTCAACATAAATATATTTTTCTTATTATAAAAAAATATATTTAAAAAATACCTTTTTTTGGGTACATTCCACTTAGCATTATCTTATATCTTTGTACTATCAAAACATATTCTTAAGCGTTATCCAAAACCGAATTCTTAGACTTTAAACAAAAATAAATCCCTTGAACTGAAATACACTCCTGCAAAAGCTTTTGCTAAGGCACTTATCCGATAGCCTTGTTCTTTAAAAGCTTTTCCTCCTGATTGCTCATGGCGGGTAACATTTCAGAACAACCAAATTTGATTACTTGATATTCAAATTATAATGTCGTGTATTACGATATTGTTTTTGATTGATGTGTGATTGCTTTTTTATAAAAGCATAGATATAGGTATACTGAAACCAAAACTTATTGTTATAATCTCATGAAAGAAACGAACAACATTTCTTATTCGAAATGGATGCATATACTATTTATGCCTCATCTTCTTTTCGATTTTCTTTTTCAAACAGATGTAATAATTATTTCGGTTCAACCTAAGTTTGAGTTGTACAGAATTGTCTTTTCAAATAAAGGAAAAACTTGTTTACCCAAGCGAGTCCTTTAAAAATTTTAACCAATTGATTAATATGATAAAACGAGTACTGTTATATTTTGCTTTGCTTTTGTGGTTCGTTGTGCCGGTAACGGCACAACCTACCATTTTTGTTGAGGATACCTCTGTTGATCCTCTTGAGAATATTGAAATTGAAGTAAAAGTTGCAGACTTTGAAAATATAGGAAGCATGCAGTTTTCCGTAAACTGGGATCCTGCTTTTTTACAATTTGATAGTGTTAGCGTAGGAGCTACGCCTGTTCTTCCCGATTATTCTAATGCAAGTATAGGACAGACGATGACTGCTCAGGGAAAGCTAGGTACTTTATGGTTTGAACAAAACCTAAATACTATTACCCTTGCTGATAGTACTGCAATTTTTAAAATCTTTTTTGCAGTATTGGCAACAGAAGGAAGTTCGGAAGTTTCAATTACAGATGATCCAATAGATATTGAATTGTCTGATGGGGCCAATCCTGTGACTACTCTCGTCGAAAGTGGTACGGTAACTGTACTAGAACCCAATAGCACTGATGACTTACGTGTTCAATCCAACCATGCATTTACATTATTTCAAAATGAACCTAATCCTTTTGTAAATCAAACAGTTGTAAGATTTGAGGTTTATCAACCATCTGATTTTACACTGGAGGTCTATGATTCAAAAGGAGCCATTATATTTTCTCAAAGTGATTATTATCTAAATGGTAATCATGCGATTACAATTGATGAAAAATTGATGCCTGTTGAGGGGATCTATTTTTATAAATTAAAAACCAAAGATTATTTTATAACTAACAGGATGATTTTAGTTAGAAAGTAGAAAATACTTTTTCTAACATCCCAAATTCCAAGGACAGATGAGTAAATTTAACACTTTTCTGGCAGCGATAGGCATGGTCTTTTTAGCCTTCTCTGCTAATGCACAACTTTCTTTTACTTTTGTGCCTTCCAATACTAGTCCAGCTCTAGGTGAGACGGTTTTCGTTGATGTAGTGGTAGATGGCTTTACAGATATTGCCAGTTACCAGTATTCTATCAATTGGAATCAAAATCACTTAAGCTATCAAGGCTTATCAAATTTTAATTTGACAGGTCTTTCAGCAGGTAGTTTTGGAACAACACAAACCGGAAATGGTATTTTGACGACCTCTTGGTCTGACCCATTTGCTGGAGTTCAGTCTCTTCCAGATGGGACTGTACTTTTTACTATTACCTATGATGTAATAGCTACTTCCGGTGTGACAACAGATGTAGAGTTTTCGGGTACACCTCTTGGACTTGAGGTAGTACAAGATTCTGGTGGAGGTCTAACAGAAATTACCAATTCTGTTACATTTAATAATACTACGCTATTAGTAGATGGCGGAGGTGGAGGCGGAGGCGGTAATGGTCCTGGCTGTGGAACCTTTTCTGGTTTTGGTATGACCGTTACGAGTGATTCTGCTGCAACAGGCGATCAAGTCTGTTTAGATGTAGCAGTTTGTAGCTTCACGGATATTATAAGCATGCAATACACCATGCAATTTGATGCAAATACATTACAATTTGATAATGTTAATAATTTTAATCTTGCCGGTCTTGATGCTGGAAATTTTGGAACCACGAATACAGGTAATGGCTTTGTTACTGTTTCCTGGTTTGATTCTTTGGGAGCTGGGATCACTGTTCCTGATGAAACAGTGATTTATTCAGTTTGCTTTACAGCTATTGGAGCTGGAGGAGAGATAGATACCGTAGCTATAAATGGCGCGCTTTCTCCAATTGAGGTAACAGATGCTAACTCTGGTGGCGCAAATATCGGCATAGAAACGATTGATGGAGAGGTTACTATTACGGGTAGTTCCGGAAGTGCGGTTACTTTATTAGCCAGTCAGGAACAAGGAAGCCCTGGTGATACAGTGACGGTTGATATATCTGTTCGAAATTTCGACTCTATAGTTAGTATACAAGGTAGTATGCTATGGGACCCTGTTATAATTGATTTTGTAGATGTAACTGCTTCCGGAAATTTGCCAGGTACTGTGAACTTTAATACAAGTTCTGCCTTAACTGATGCTGGAAAACTGACCTTTAATTGGAATGACCCTGGTGCATTAGGAGTAAACCTCGGAGATGATGTAATAATTTATAGTATTAGATATGTTATAACAGGTAACGTGACTGATATTAGCGCCGTTGATTTTACTGATGACCCTACAGTGATTGAAGTTACTCAATCAAATAATGGAATGGTAAATGCTGTTCCACTTGCCAAGATTCCAGGGCTTGTGGAAGTGATCGGTGTTGGAGTCCTTACGATTAATATCAATACGGTTACAGGTTGTACCGGAGATACGGTTTGTATTCCTGTAACACCACAAAACTATAATGAGATAGTCAGTATGCAATATGATATCAATTGGGATACATTAGCATTGACTTATATAGGAGTTCAAAATTTCAACCTTAGTGGTATGGGAGCTGGTAATTTTAATCAAATACCAGGTACAAATAGACTTCGATTAGCATGGGTTGAACCGCTACTTGATCCACAAACTTTATTAGATGGAGACACCTTATATGAAATGTGTTTCGAAATATTAGCAGCTGATGGTGCTAGCACCATTGTTAATTTTGATCAGAATGAAACGATTGAATTTTCGGCTGGAGCAGGTGCAACTTCTGTGTCTAATTTTATTGTGAACGATGGGGGAGTAAATGTTGATTGCTCTACAGGACCTCAAATGGAAGTCTCTGACACGACTATTACTAATGTACTTTGTAATGGCGAAGCAACAGGAGCTATTGATGTAACTGTTATAAATGCAGCCGGAACCGTAACCTATGCCTGGAGCCCTAATGTTGGATCCACTAATAATGTCACGGGCTTATCTGCTGGTAATTATACAGTTACTATTACCGATGCGAATACAACAATTATTGAAACCTATACAGTTACAGAACCTGGTAGTGCGTTAACGCTGAGCTCTTCTTCAAATGATGTAGGATGTAACGGAGATGATGACGGAGATGCTACGGTTACGCCAAGTGGCGGAGTAAGTCCTTACACTTATTTGTGGGATGATAATAGTGGTTCTACAACGGCAATGATTTCTGGTTTAGCACCAGGTACTTATAACGTTACAGTAACGGACGCCAATGATTGTACTGCAACGACTTCTGAAACTATTGCTGAACCAGCAGTTTTATCAGTTACACTTACGGATGATGATGTAAGCTGTAATGGAGAGGATGATGGTGAAATAACTGCTGCACCGAGTGGCGGAGTTGGTCCTTATACCTATTTGTGGGATGATAATAGCGGTTCTACAACGGCAACGATTTCTGGTTTAGCGCCAGGTACTTATAATGTTACAGTGACGGATGCCAATGACTGTACAATAACTGATTCAGAAACGATATCTGAACCAACCGTGCTTTCCGTGTCAATGTCCTCACAAGATGTAAGTGTGAATGGGGGAAGTGATGGAACAGCAACTGCTGCTCCAGCTGGTGGAACAAGCGGATATACTTATGCCTGGCTACCAGGCGGTGGAACAACAGCAACAATATCTGGTCTGACAGCCGGAACCTATTCTGTGACGGTAACAGATGCCAATGGTTGTACTATTGTTGATCAGGTTGCCGTGAATGAACCTGGAGCAGTATCTGCTACAATTTCTGGCACAGATGTTACTTGTAATGGCGATGATGATGGAACCGCAACGGTTACTCCGGCTGGTGGTGTCGGACCATATACATACACTTGGAATCCAAATGTAGGTTCTGGTGCAACGGTAACTGGATTGTTAGCAGGAAGTTATTCAGTGACTGTAGAAGATACAAATAATGCTTCAACAATTGTTTCTATAACTATTGGAGGACCTTCTGCTATATCAGCAACGGTTACAGATGATAATGTATCCTGTAATGGTTTTAGTGATGGAACAGCGACTGTAACGCCAGGTGGTGGAAATGGTGGTTATTCTTATATGTGGACTGGAGGTGGAACAACTGCAACAATAACTGGATTATCTGCTGGACAATATGATGTGACAGTTACGGATAGTGAAGGATGTACAGGAGAAGGAACTACTTTTGTCAGTGAACCGAATGTCGTAACGGCAACGGTTACGGATGATAATGTATCCTGTAATGGTTTTAGTGATGGAACAGCGACTGTAACGCCAGGTGGTGGAAATGGTGGTTATTCTTATATGTGGACTGGAGGCGGAACAACTGGTACAATAACTGGATTGTCAGCGGGACAATATGATGTGACGGTTACGGATAGTGAAGGGTGTACTGGTGAAGGACTTACTTTCGTAAGTGAACCAACTGTACTTACTGTTTCCGGTAGTGTTTCTCATGAAACAGCTCCAGGAGCAAATGATGGTGCAATTACAGCAACACCAGCAGGTGGAACTACAGCATATGCTTATGATTGGAGCCCTGGAGGTGCAAATACAGCTTCTATTTCAAATTTGAACCCAGGAAATTATACTGTTACAGTGACAGATGGAAATAATTGTACAACAGAAGAAACATTTACTGTTAATTCGTTTGATGCTCCAGTGATTACTGTTGTCAATGTAGTAAACATAGATTGTAACGGAGATAATACAGGAGCGATTGATATTTCAGTAGTAGGGGGTTTAACTCCTTATTCATATAACTGGACAGGTGGTGCTAATACACAGGACCTTTCAGGTATTACTGCTGGAAATTATACGATAACGGTTACAGATAATATTGGAACTACAGCTGTAGAAACTATTACAGTTTCAGAAGAATCAGCAATCGTTATTGTTCTTGACGGGCAAACAAATGTTGGTTGTAACGGAGAAAGTACTGGTGCAATTAATGTTTCAGTATCAGGTGGTACGCCTACTTACTCTTATAACTGGGGAGGAGGAGTTACTGCTCAGGATCCTTCCAGCTTAGCAGCTGGAACCTATGTCTTAACCGTAACAGATGGAAATGGCTGTACTGAAATTGGACCAACAGTTAATATAACTGAACCAGCAGCGCTCTCAGTAAGTGTTATTTCTTCAAGTAATATAAATTGTAATGGAGAGAGTACTGGTGCGATTGACATTTCAGTATCTGGAGGAGCGCCTGCTTACTCTTATAATTGGGGAGGAGGAATTACTACTCAAGATCCTTCAGGATTACCTGCTGGAAATTATACGGTAACCGTAACAGATAATAATGGATGTACGGTAACTGGACCAATGATTACTTTGACAGAACCCGCAGCAATATCAGCATCAAGTACTTCAACTAACGTTAGTTGTTTTGGCGCTTCTGATGCTGCAGTATCTGTAAGTGTTGCAGGAGGTGTTCCGGGATATAGTTATACCTGGAGCCCGAGTTTGCCAGATGCACCAAGTCACTCGAATCTTGGCCCTGGTAGCTATTCAGTAATAATTACAGATGCAATTGGTTGTACAACTATTGAAGGCCCAATTGTTATTACACAGCCTGCAGCGCTTTCTGTTTCAAATACAGTTATAAATGCTTCTGCTGCTAATAATGATGGTGCTATTGATTTGACCGTAAGTGGTGGAACACCATCTTATACCTATACCTGGAGTGATGGTTCTACTACAGAAGATATTAGTGGGCTTTCTTCTGGTTGTTACGCAGTGACAGTAGAAGATGCTAATAATTGTTCAGTAGTTGATTCCATTAAGTTAGGTGGTATTATCGTACTCACTGGTATTGAAACGCCTGTTTCTTGTGCAGGGAGTTGTGATGGATCAATTGATATAAGTGTTCAAGGAGGAATCGCACCTTATACCTATAGCTGGGCTGGTGCTGGTGTCGTTGGAAATGCAGAAGATCAGACAGGTTTATGTGCTGGTAATTATGCAGTAACGGTAGGTGATTCAAATGGAGGTTTCGCTTCATTGACTTTTACTATAGGTACGCCAACAGCATTGACGGTTTCGAATACCGTTATTCTCGATGAAACTGGAAATGGTTGTAATGGTTCAATCAATATAACAATCACAGGAGGAACGTTGCCATATACCTATGACTGGTCGCATTTGCCAGGTTCTGATAATCCTGAAGATGTTTCAAACCTTTGTAAAGGAGATTATAATGTAACTGTGGTAGATGCAAATGGATGTGTTTTAATTTCTAATACTTTAACCGTGTTGCCTCCACCTCTAGCTGTATCCATGTCAAGTATGATTATGGCTGAATGTAATGGCGATGAAACAGGAGAAATTTGCTTCAGTATTCTTGGAGGATGTGGACCTTATACCACCACTTTAAACGGTGATCAACAGATCAGTGTTACTGGAGAAGATATTTGTTATAGTAATTTAGGTGCAGGTTCTTATACTATTGTTATTCAGGATTCAGGAACACCTCAAATGGTTATGGTTTATCCATTCACTATTACAGAGCCTGATCCGATTGTTATTGATGTTATAAATATTTCAGATAATACCGATCCAACGAATACAAATTGTAATGGTTCAATTGATATTTCAGTATCAGGCGGAACATTACCTTATACTTATCAATGGAGTAACGGTACCAATGCAGAAGATCCAACAGAATTATGTACAAGCCCTCCTTCTTATAGTGTGACTGTAACAGATGCAAATGATTGTGTTGAAGTACTAGTCGGTTTAGAAATCGATTTAGGATTAAGCATTCAATTAGTTTCTTCTGATAACGTGACCTGTTTTGATGATTGTGATGGATCTGTAGATATTGAAGTATTTGGAGGACAAGCGCCTTATAACTATATCTGGAGTGAAGGAAGTACTTCACAGGATATTTTTGGAACACTTTGCGCAGGTACGTATAATGTGACAGTGACAGATGATAATGGATTGACAGCTACTTTACTGGGTACGACAATTAGTGCACCTTCTTCTGCTTTAAGTGTAACAGCAGCAAATATAAATAATCCAACAGCTGATGAAGCGAATGGCTTAATCGAATTAGCAATTTCTGGTGGATGGGGTTCTTACACGATCAACTGGTCAGATGGAGGTACAGGAAATCCAAGAGGCGGATTAGAGGAAGGATTTTATACTGCAACGGTTATCGACGCCAATGGTTGTACCGAGTTTATCACGATTGACTTAGTCGCTGATCGATTAGAGTTGGAGTTTGTTATTATGGAGCCTTCTTGTAATGGCATGACGGATGGACAAATTGATGTGATTGTTTCTGGGACTGGATCAGGAGATTATACGATTTCCTGGAGCAATGGTCAGTCAGGTGATTTGGCTTTCAATCTTGGAGCAGGCGATATTACGGTAACTGTTTCTGATAATAATATTCCTGGTCTTACAATAACTGAAACGATTTCCCTTGGTGAACCTGATCCTTTGAATGTTGAATTAGTAATTCTTCCTTCAACCGGTCCGGCTGATGGTTCAATCCAGGCAATTGTAACTGGAGGAACTGCACCTTATGATTACACCTGGAGCACAGGAGAAAGTACACCAATCGCTTCCCGTTTAGTAGCAAGTACTTATGGTGTGATTATCGCTGATGCGATGGGTTGCGATACCGTTATTCAACAGATTGAAGTACCTGTGCAAGGAGAATGTTTAGAAGCTAGAAAAGTAATTTCACCAAATAATGATGGCAAGAATGATGAACTAATCATTAGTTGTGTGGAAGGCTTTAATAATAATTTAAAAATCTTTAATCGATGGGGACAGATGGTCTGGGAAGCTGATAATTATGATAACAGCTGGTCTGGAACTCATTTCGATGGAGATTTATTACCGGAGAGTGGTTATTTCTGGGTCTTGGAATACGATGAAGGTGGCCAAACCAAACAACTCAAAGGAGCTTTCACATTATTGAGATAACCTAAGTCGTGAATAATAAAAGATTGTAAAAAGATTATAAAAAATCATAAACGCCTTTTATTATTCGCAGCTTTTACGAAAATAATTTATTCCCAAAAACAATATAAAGGAAATAAAAATGAAAAAAATATTTATACTATTCGCTACACTTGCTTACTTCTGCAATGTTTCCATTGCTCAAGAAGAAGCAGTGTTTATGCACTATACCTTTAACCCGGTTTTAATTAACCCGGCAGCTACAGGTTTCGATCGACAACATCACGATGTGTTTATCAATATTCGTTCTTCCTGGACCAACTTTCCAGAGACGCCTAAAACCTATGCTTTAAGTTACAATGGTCCGATCGGTAAACGATTAGGATTAGGTGGAATGCTTTATACTGAAAATGTTGCTGGTTTGACACGGTTCCGTGGACAATTGTCTTATGCATTTCAATATCAGATCAAAGATTTTGATATGGCATTTGGATTGTCAACAGAGTGGCATAAAACGTCGATTGATAATTCTGTTGTTAATAGTGTGCTATACGATATAGATGATGAAGTTGTGATGGAAGCAATCAATGGTCAAACGGAATTTGATGCTACAATTGGAGTTTATGGTAGCTATAAAGACAGGATATTTTTTGGCTTAGCTTCTCCTGGCTTAGTCCGAGGTAAATTAGATCAAATCTCTGGTACAGGAGATGGTGGACCATTTCAGTTTTTAACTGCAAACCTTGGTGGTAAATTCGATCTAGCAGAATCAAAAGTAAAATTAATGCCTTCTATCTTGGTTAAAAAGGTAAGAGGTGTAGATGTTCAGACAGATGTAAATTTAATTGCTTCTTTTCTTAAAGAGCAATTATTAACAGGTTTGACTTACCGAGCTGGAACTGGTGGAAACCTTGGACTAATCCTAGGTACGAAATACAACTCACTTCAGTTTATTTATACTTATGATGTTTATATGGATGAATTCCAAAAATATAACGGCGGTTCACACGAGATCACCATCAATTTTGAATTTAACAGAGGAGACGGTAAATACGACCGCTCTATGAAATACAGAAAATAACGTACAGAAGGGTATTTCTTTATAAAATAAAAAAAGTAGAGAAGTACTCTAACATTCCTGCGGATAAAGGCAGGATGTACGAAAGACGTCCTTTATCAATTGGTTTTTGGGATGGCCTCTCTCTACTTTGTTAGAGGGGGGCTTCTCTACTTAAAGCCGTTAAAGGAAATTTTATTCTTTTAACAAGCTTACTTAAAGAATGCTCGCAAGTATTATTCCATTTATATTAAAAAATAATAATATGTATGAACTGCTTCTTGCTGTCTATATTTAAAATGAATAGATCGAAAATTGATTTCTAGTTAGAATAGGTGTGCTCTACGGAGGTGTTTAAAAAAATATTAGCCTGGGGGGAAGACTAATATATGGGAGGATTTATCAAAACATAAATATAAGCTACACTGTTGATTGCATTATTGAAAGTCGCAAAAGAGTCCATTCTTATTTAAAGTCTCTTTATATCCAAGCTATATGGATTTAAGCAGTATTATCAAGCAAATGGTCAATGCTTAATTGTGCTTAAAAAGAAAATTTCAAAAATAAAAACGTAAATGGGAATTCTAAGTGTGAAATTGAAATTTTAATATACTGATTATCAATCTAAAATAGATTATATAATTTTTATATTAATAAAATACCTTTAAGTGGGTATGGTGAAAAGTGTGTGGATGGCTTATCTTTGAAGCGTACTTAGGAAACGTACAAAACCAAAACGGCTAGCTTCTTTAGATACTTACAATAAGCCAAGAAGCGTGCCAAACTTACAAAACTTACAGAAAATCCTTCCAACTTACGACCAAAATTACCTCCAAAAGAAACTTACGCTAATAAAAGATGATAAATAGGAAATTATCATTTTGAATTAGTAAAAACTGGCAGAAGATGAAAGATCATTTCACTTCAAACCGAAAAGCAGGAATTGAGGCTTTTGCTTTTCATCCCGATAACTATCGGAACAAAACAACAACACTTCACATTCTGAACAACACTTCAGGGAAACATTCTTTTATACTTTAAATAAAGGAAAGTGCCTTCAAAAGCGCTATCTGATTATTTTAAGTATATGCCGACCAAGAAATTTTTTTTTGCCGGTATTCACTTGAATGCTAATCTGCTTTATTATGTCTAAGGGCGTAGTAAAGGCTTTTTAGTATCGACCAAAACTTTTTGATGAGATTTATTCCATCTACATGGATTAAAATCTGTTCGTTCAGAACCGACTTCAAAAAGATCAGCAGTTTAGCGACTGTTCTGGTCCTTTCTCTTCTTTGTTTTCCAATACTTTCATCAGCATGTGTTGTTTCTTGTAAAAGTAGCCTAAATGTTTCCTTAGATGGCTCAGGTCAAGCAGTAATCACACCGCTCATCTTATTGCAGGATCCTTCTTGCAATCCCAATGATTTTACAGTAAATATTAACGATCCGAATGGCAACTCAGTAGGGAATACCCTGACTTGTGACCATGTCGGACTCACTATGATAGCAACGGTAACTCAAACGAGCACCGGTAATTTTTGCTCAACTACACTGAGCGTAGCAGATTATATCGATCCTCAAATCGCTTGTTCTGATACCTTAGTTTTATGTAATCAATCAGTAGATCCATCTGTTATTGGTTATCCGTCGGCCACGGACAACTGTACAGTGTTTGCAAATACTGATTTGGTTTATATTGATGAATTCATGGATCTTGCCTGCTTTGCGATGCACGGAGCCGACACAATTACCAGTCAAATCAAACGAACTTGGTCAGTTCAAGATGAAGCTGGAAATGTGGACACCTGTATCCAAATGATTTATTTGAAAAGAGTGACCATCAGCGATGTGACTTTTCCTGCACATCTCGATGGTTTTGCTGCTCCAACATTGGATTGCAGTCAGGATCCTATGGATTTATCCCTAACCGGCGCGCCTTCAATTAATGGAATTCCAATTGATAATGCTGGTAATTGTGAGTTGATTGTTTCCTTTTCTGATCAAACGGTTCCACTCTGTGGTGCCGGAGCTTACCGAGTGATTCGTACCTGGACAATAGTTGACTATTGTTCTGGAGATTTTACTATTAATGTTCAAATTATTTTTGTTGAAGACAACACTGCACCTCAGATAACCTGCCCGGCTGATATTACAGTCGGCACCTTGCAAAATGATTGCCATGCAACGGTAAATCTTCCGACTGCAACAGCAATAGATGATTGTTCTAATTTTATCATCACACCATCCTGGGCATTTGGTTCAGGTTATGGACCTTTTACAAATGTTCCTTCTGGAACACATGTAGTAACCTATACTGCTGAAGATGATTGTGGAAATAGCTCGACCTGCACCATGAATGTAGTAGTCGAGGATAATGTTCCACCGACTCCGGTTTGTGACTTCATTACAGTTGTTGATTTGTCTATTTTTGGAAACGCTATTATCTATGCGAATACCTTTGATAATGGGAGCCATGATAACTGTGGAATTGATAGTATCGGTGTAAGCAGAGATGGAGTTAATTTTGGTCCCTACGTTTCATTCGATTGCGCAGACATCCAGAATTCTCCAATCGAAGTAACACTCAGAATTTGGGATACGTCTGGAAATTATAATGAATGTACAGTAAATACTATGGTTGATGATAATGTTGACCCTGTAATAAGCTGTCCATCAGATGTTTATATAAGTTGCTATGAAGATTTTACAGATTTAAATTTAGTGGGCTCACCGATTGTTACAGATAATTGTTTATTAGATACCACCTACTACTCAGATGTTATAAACTTAAACACATGCAATGAAGGTACGGTCACAAGAACCTGGACAGTAGAGGATCACTTAGGAAATATAAGCTCTTGTTCTCAAGTGATAACATTAGAAGATAATACACCGCTTGGCGTAATTTTTCCATCCAATTATGTGACGTCGATTTGCGGAGCAAATACAGCTGTTTCCATTACTGGCGAGCCGACGTATATCAATGATGATTGCGAAGATATATCAGCAAGTCACTCGGATCAATTATTTCCAACTTCAGCATCTTGTTATAAAATTTTACGAACCTGGGAAGTTTATGAATGGTGTACCTATGATCCTAACTCTGGTACAAATGATGGTTATTGGACACATGTTCAGGTCATTGATGTTGAAGACAATACGGCACCGAATCTGATTTGTGCCGCAGATACAACTTTTGGAATGTTCTCTGCGAATTGTAGCGGAACGACTATTGTCTTAGCTCCGCCATCAGTTAGTGATTGTAATCCCAACGTAAGTATTACCAATGATTCTCCTCATGCGACCAATAATGGTGCAGACGCTAGTGGATTCTATCCGCCTGGTATCCATACGATTACTTATACTGCAACAGATGATTGTGGAAATTATACTACTTGCTCAAGAGTAGTGACAATAATAGATGCCAAAGCACCGACAGCAATTTGTAATGGTGGAATTAACGTCAATATTGAAATTGGAGGAACGGTTAGTATTACACCTGCTATGATTGATTATGGTAGTACAGATAATTGTACAGCACAGGCTAATTTGATATTAAGCGTAAGTCCTGATGTATTTACTTGCGATGACCTTGGCTCGCAAACAATTACACTTACAGTTACTGATGAAGCTGGAAATAGTGCTTCTTGTACTACCGTCGTCAATGTCCAAAATAATAATAATGTTTGTAATGTTCCTTCTGCAATGATTTCGGGAGTAATCGAAACAGAATCTGGACAACCTACTCAGCTGGTTGATTTAATATTGAGTGGCGATGCGCAAGATACCGTGATGAATGATATTACTGGCTATTTTGAATTTCCTACGGTGCCACTGGCAGGAAACTATGAAATTACACCTAAAAAGGATATTTTTTATATGAATGGTGTTTCCACTTTTGATTTGGTTTTTATGCAAAGACATATTTTAGGAATCCAGCCAATCACATCGCCATATAAGTTGATTGCAGCCGATGTCAATAAATCTGGGAGCGTTTCGACTTTCGATATGGTGAAGCTAAGACGATTAATCCTACAGTTGGATACAGTTTTGACAGATAATGATTCCTGGAGATTTGTACAAGAATCCTTTGTATTTCCAGATCCGTCCAATCCATTTCTAACGAGTTTTCCAGAAAGCCTGGAACTAAATAATTTGGAAACAGATGTATTAGATGCTGACTTTATTGCAATTAAGATTGGAGATGTCAATGGCAATGTAAATCCTGCTTTATTTACAGATGGAGGAGGTTCGGATTCGAGAGGAGAGAGGGATTTAAATCTAAAAACGAATGAAATACTATTTGAAAAAGATAAAATAATTGAAATTCCTCTATTCGCGGATAATTTTGATGATATCCTGGGTTATCAGATGACTTTTGATTTTGATCCAGCAATTTTGGCTTTTACTGGTGTAGAAAAGGGCACCTTGGAAAATATGACAGATGACTATTTTAACTTTTCAAGAGCAGAATTAGGAAAAATTTCTACAAGCTGGACGAGAAGCGATGCAAAAGCTCTAAATGTAGATAAACCATTACTTGTTCTAAGATTTAAATCCTTGAAAAATGGGCGTTTATCAGATCATTTTACAATAAACTCTGATATGTTAAAAGCAGCCTCTTATAATGATAAATTAGAAAGGTTAGGCATCAATTTTGAATTTAAAAACGAAGATCAAACAGAAAAGGAACAGTTTATGCTTTATCAAAATTATCCTAATCCTTTTGAAAGCAAAACAAACGTACCTTTTTATCTCCCCTATACAGAAACAGTAAGATTTGATGTCATAAGTGCATCTGGGATTATTGTTCAAAGTTTTGAAAAAGAATATGAGCAGGGACATCACACCATTACCTTAAATCGTAAAGATTTTAAAGGGTCTGGAAACTATTTTTTCCGAATGACGCTTCGGAATGGTGATCAACAAACAAAATCACTCTTTGTAAAATAGATTAAAGACTATAAAATATTGATCTCAAGAAATTGTGGAGGGAAAATGTAAAAATTGCCTGACACGCAACTTGTAATTTGTTCTTATAAATAGGGTTTGATTGAGAAGGTTGACCTTCCGCCCGGAAGGCTTCCTTCTTACCCTAATATTGTGAGTAATTATCGAAAATTGATTTGTTCGTTAATTATTATTCGTTAAACGACATTTTTTATCTATTCTTTCCTATCCTCAACACTTTTAAAAGTATTGCCATTTCTTTCCTTTTTTCAGTAAAATCAACCTTTACAAGGTGAAAATTAAACATAGTAATATTTATTATTTAAAAAATACCTATTTGAGGGTATGGCGCTGCATCCTACTTTGTTGTAATTTTACATCATCAATAACGACGAACAATAAGCCTGTCCCTCAGGCAATTTTTCAAAAATATCGGAAAGAAAGAAAACTTACATTTTAACCAAAATCCCATCCAATATTTTTTTACCGATTTTTAGTATTCTACAAAAACTGCCCCTCCTCTATTGTATCAGAAAACTCCTCCAATTAGATTTTTTCTAATTACTGTAAAATAGTGTTTCATCGATTATGACTTAATAAAACTATAGTCCCATGATACTAAAAACACTTATTTTTATTTTCATCCTAATGATTTTGCGTGATGCAAGCCAAGTGTTTGCAGAAGAGCAAAACTAGATTTACTCGGATCAATTGATTCCAAAAAACAAAAACTCTCTTACACTCTTTACCTGTTCCATAGCGGAACAACAACATACTTGGCAGGTTTTATTTTAAGCTTTGTATGTCTTACCAGAACAAAAACAAATACTATGACGAAAACCTGGAAACGGATTTATGATTACTTTTTTTAACCAATTTACAATCATTTCTTATCCAGGTTTTCACTTTTTGTTTTTTCAAAATTCACTACCCAAAAGAAACTATTGACTTTTGTCAACCTTTGCTTTACTATTTTCTGCAAAACGAAAACTGTGTAGAAAGCCTGGAGACGAATAAGAATTTTTAACCATTTTGACTTTTTCTTATTGCGCAGGCTTTCACTTCTTTTTTTACAAAACTCTACCAAAGAATTTAAAACAGCGACCAAGAGGTCCGAAAAACCAGAGCCTTTTTAGTTTTCAAACAAAAACAAATACTGTGACGAAAACCTGGAAACGAATATATGATTACCTTTTTTAACCAAACTTAGATCAATCATTTTCCAACCAGGTTTTCACTTTTTTTAAAATCATAGAACAGGATAAGCCTGTTTCTATTAAACATAGGCATTTGTAAAAACAGACTTTAGTCTGCTTTACAGCCAACATAAGGGATAAAACAATATCCAAGGTATAACCTTAGAAAACACTAGTACACACACACGCACACACAGTATTTTTAACCAGAAGCGTCGTCTAAAAAGGCACGCGGAAAAAAAGTGAAATGAACCGACTATTTACAGTAGATCAAAAAAGGCAAGTGGCACATTCGTTTTCAAATAATTCAGATTATTTGAAAGCCTTTTCGATGATCTTTTCTAAAGTTTCATTTTTAGTATTACTCTCTTTCTTTTTAAACACTACATTAAATGGGCAGTGTTCAATGGCTTGTGAAAGCGGATTGCAAATTTCTATTGCAGCTCCGAATGATTGCAATGCTATCGTAACACCTGAAACGATGCTGGCAAATTCAGCTTCTTGCCCTGGTCCTAAAAATGTCATTATTACCAATGAATTCGGACAGACGCTTCCACAAACAACATTGGGAGATGGTTCGATCGCTTCAATCGTAAGCAACAATAACATTGGTCAAACCTTATTAGTAACAGTTATTCATCCAGCTTCAGGCAACTCTTGCTGGGGTTACGTAAGTGTTGAAGATAAAATCGCACCTACAATTAGTAATTGTGGTCCAGTTAGTGTGTTTTGTTTTCAAAATGCTGCTCCGATAAGCGAAGGGGGGGAAGTGCCAGTTCCAACCACAACGGATTGCTCTCCGGTAAGTAGTACTTATTATGATGTCTTTGAAGATGAAGAATGTAGCGCACCGATAAGTGCGAGCATCAACAGACATTGGACCTTTACAGATATTTATGGCAACGCTAGTACTTGTATTCAGACAATAGATATAGATCGTGTTTCAATTGCGGACTATACACCTATTTGTCCAGAAGCACAAACGTTGGAATGTAACTCTACAAATCAACCAAGTATTTTACCAGAGGTTACAGGATATCCAATTATTGATGTTGATGGAAATCTAGCTACGACTGATGATCTTTTTACGTTAGATAATACTCTTGTCGGAAATTGTGAATTAGGTATTTCTTATAGCGATCAAATAATTGATTTGTGTGGTGATGGATTCAAAGCAATCCGAACCTGGTCAGTTTTTGATTGGTGTGCACCAACACAACCTGGTGTGAATCCCTGGACATGTATTCAGATCATTAAAGTAGAAGATAACACGCCACCAGTGATTACACCTATACAAAACATTACCGTAGGTACTGGTTCAAATGGCTGTACTGCTGTTTTAAATTTACCGGCGGTCCAAGTCAATGATAATTGTACGAATAATATAAACGTGTCAACAATCACCGCTCTAGGTACGATCAATGGAAATGGGGGAGTAGTTCCTTATCCGGGATTACCACTAGGGACGAATGTTATCACCTATGTCGCAACGGATGAGTGTAATAATACCAGCACTTTTAATCTAAATGTTATTGTTCAAGATAATTCCCCTCCTGTTGTTATTTGTAATTTAATCACATCAGTGTCTTTACAGCCGGATGGTACTGCTATTATTTATGCAGAAACTTTTGATGATGGGAGTCATGATAATTGTGGAGTTGCAACGTATGAAGTTCGACGTATGGCAGATTCTTGTAGCCCGCAATCTCCTTATGGCCCCTATGTGAATTTCAGTTGCTGTGATATTGATAATGGTCCGGTGACAGTGGCGATGCAGGTGACGGATATACATGGAAATACGAATCTTTGTATGATTAATGTACATGTACAGGATAAAACAGATCCGATACTTGTTTGCCCGCCAAATAAATATTTAGATTGTTTTGAAAACTATGAAGATTTAAATCTGACTGGTGAAGCTATAGCGACAGATGCTTGCGGTATTGATACGCTTTATTATCAGGATTATGGATCAATAGACGAATGTGGAGTTGGAACAATCCAACGAGTTTGGTCTGTGAGAGACAACTATGATAACAGCGCAAGTTGTGTACAATGGATTTATGTTTCCAATAATAATCCTTTTACCATAAATGATATTGTATGGCCATCAAACTATACAACAGAAACTTGTGGTGCTGGACTTGAACCAGAAAATTTACCTGCACCTTTCAATGAACCTGTGATCACTGAAGACTTTTGTGATTTGGTAGCGGTAACACATGAGGACACTTATCTTCCTGTAACAGAACCTGCATGTTTTAAAATACTAAGAAGATGGATCGTGGTAGATTGGTGTCAGTACGAACCGAATAATCCAAATTCGGGAGGTTATTATGAATACAATCAAATTGTAAAAGTGTTGAATTCTGCAAATCCGGAATTTACATCGAGTTGTACACCTCAGTCTATCTGTAGTTACGAATCGGATTGCGGTTCGACTCTAGTTACCTTGACGGCTAGTGGGATAGATGATTGTACAGAGGAAAGCCAATTAAATTTTACTTATGAAGTAGATGTTGACTATGATGGGACCATTGATTTTTCTGGAAACGGTGCGACTTTTCAAAATTTTATTGGATTAGGTACTCATTGGATCAAATGGTTTTTGGAAGATGGTTGTGGAAACGTAGTAAGCTGCGATTATATTTTTGTAGTTGCAGATTGTAAAAATCCAACACCTTATTGTTTGAATGGTATTGCTATAGAATTAATGCCGAACCTTGGAACTATCGATGTTTGGGCATCGGATATTGATGCAGGAAGTTATGATAATTGCGAAGTCGCTGAACTTCGAATTTATTCTCCTTCTATGGGACCGGGTCAGATAGCACCACCTGTTGGTAGTAGTAGCGTTTATACCTTTGATTGTGATGATATCGGAGAGCAGACAGTGGATTTATGGGTTTTAGATATTCATGGCAACTGGGCTTATTGTATTACTTATGTTGATATACAAGATAATAATCAATCTTGTACAAATAGTAATACAGTTTCTGTAAGTGGAATGATTGAAAATGAAAACGGGCAAGGAATTGAAAATGTAACGGTTGATGTGAGCGGGTCCAATGCAATGTCATTTATAACGGGACCAAATGGAAGTTTTAATTTTCCAAGCCTTTCGATGGGAGGGAATTATTCTCTTACGCCAGAAAAAAATATCAATTTATTAAATGGTGTATCGACTTTCGATTTGGTGTTGATCAGTCGGCATATTTTAGGGATTAATTATTTGAATTCTCCTTATAAAAGGATTGCTGCAGATGTAAATAATTCAGGATCGGTTTCGACCTTTGATATTGTCAATCTGCGAAAGGTAATTTTACAAATGGAGGATCACTTTCCAAATAATAAATCATGGAGATTTATTGATGCAGATTTTGTTTTTCCAAATCCAGCGAATCCTTTTGCAACGTCGTTCCCGGAGTCTACTAATTTTAATGGAATAACTATAAATGAACTTAGCGATTTTGTTGCAGTAAAAATCGGTGATGTAAATGGAACTGCGAATACCGCCAATTTAACCGATGATACAGATTCCAGAAATAATAGAACAATGGAATTGGTCGTAAAGGATCAGGAACTTGTTGCAGGTAATAGTATTGAAGTGGATTTATATTCTTCAGATTTTAATGCAGTAAATGGTTTTCAATTTACAATAGAATATGATGAAACAGTTTTGTCTTTTAATGAAATAAATTCTGATCATTTAGAAAATTTCGGTCAGCAAAATTATAAAATACTTGAGCAGGAGCCAGGGAAAATTATTTTGACCTGGCATTCGGCAGAAGGTTTGAGTCTTGATCCGGAAGAAGTTGTTCTACAATTGAAATTCGAGGTAGATAAAATGGCGAAACTAAGTGAGGTGTTTGAAATAAACTCTTCTAACCTTCAAGCTGAGATTTATCAAGAAACAGGAACAGGGGCAATTGAACGATTTAATATAGTAGTAGAGGTTCGCTCTGAAGATCAGAATGCCAATCTAATGAATGATGCGGTGGTCGTAGAACAGAATACGCCAAATCCGTTTAAGGATGCTACATCAATTCCATTTTATATAGATCGGGAACGATCTGTAAGCTTAAACGTATTTGATCTTTCGGGTAGATTGATTTGGACAGAAGCCAATACTTATGCAGAAGGCTGGAATAGCTTTCATTTGAAGCGAGCAGATTTAAAAGGAGCTGGCGTCCTATATTATCAAATTGCAACAGAAGGTTTTACAGAGACTTATAAAATGATTTTGATAGAATAAGCTATACTGTATAAAAGGCTTTTTAGCTTTCGAGAGTATGTTTGCTTATAAAAAGATATCTAAGCATGTCACAGATTAAAATCTGTGCTACACGGAACAATAAAATTAGTCGGTTTTGGAAAAGTTCCGTTCCTGTTTGAACTTTTTTATAAGAATAGGACGGAACTTTACTTTACCGATTTAAATTAATATTTATATTTAAATAACTCATTTACAGTAAAAAATGATATCTAATT
>CAYXQH010000011.1:9395-23132 GCA_964467425.1 uncultured Saprospiraceae bacterium | reverse complement strand
TTTAAATTAATCTTTTCACGGTCGATTGTCCATCAATTTTTCCAGCAGCATTCAATTGAAGAACATTTAGTCCTGGCTTTTTACCCACTTCAATACTTCCCAGGTCTTTTTCAAAACCGAGTGCTTCTGCTCCGTTTAATGTTGCCCATTTTAATAAGGTTCCAAAAGGGATATAGGATTGATACTTTGAGATGGTTTTCATTTCATCCAATACAGAGAGCTGCCAATTGGAAGTCAGGCTATCTGTACCAATCGTCATGCGTGCATTGGTGTCCAAAAAGTATTGGTAATTAGGTAAGCGATTTTCAATATAAAGATTTGCATTTGCACAAGTCGCCCAATAGACTTTATCGCTCCAGTTTTGCGCTTTTTCAATATCTGACTTTGTCGTCATGGTATTATGCACAAATAAACTGCGGGCCTTGGGATTCATATGTTGTAAAGCATAATCAATAGAAGGTTTTCCAGACGGTTGAAAGGCATCAAGCGGAATATTAAATCCTTTATAAAAATCTATAAAGCCTCCTTTTTTTGCTTCGAACAATTGGTTTTCATCCGGTGTTTCTTGATTATGAATACTGACCGTACAATCATCATCATTGACCTCATTGATTAATGAAAAAAGTTTTTCAGAAACGGTATAAGGCGCATGAGGAACACAACTAAATTTATTTCCATGCCCCTCTGTTCGGCTATCGTAAACCGCTTTATACTTTTCAAACTCATTAGGCGCCCAGGAGTTTTGCAAGAAATCAAACATCTCAACAAACGTATAATATCGAATGCTGCTTTTTTTCTTTCGTTCAAAAGTATCTGATTTATTAGAAATATCTCCAACGGCTACAATTCCGTTATCATACATCTCCTGATCTCCGGCATCAATTGCAGCAAAAATTTCTTCTTGCGGAATGTCTCTAAATTTTACGACACTTGTAATAAAAGGAATCAGGGAGGTCCCGGTATCCACTTTGCCTTTCATATGAGAAAGTTCTAGATGACAATGGGTATTTATAAAGCCCGGTACGATTACGCCTTCGTATTTTTCCAAGCTGGCAGGATCATGATCGCCTGCTGCATCGATCGACAAAATCTTTCCATCCTCCGCTACCACTACTACTCCATTTTCAATGGGTGTTGAGCTAACCGGATAAATTTTTGAAGCGCTTAATTTTCTCATGAATAGTTTTTATTTATCAAACTCCTGAACAATTAATCCATTTTTCATTCGAGGTTCAAACCAGGTAGACTTCGGAGGCATTGTTTTTCCCATATCTGCAATTGCAATTAAATCCTCCAGCAAAACAGGATAAAGGCAAAAGCCAACACTGTGATCATTTCTTAGTGTTTTTGTTCGAAAATCTTCTAGCCCTTTAACCCCTTCAATATATTTTACGCGTGTGTCGGATCGTACATCTTCAACACCTAAAATCCATCGCATCACTTTTTCATCCAACATACTTGCATCCAGTAGAACTGGCGTTTTCTTATAAGAATTAAGTATTTCTTTTTTCCAGGATAAAAGAAACCATTCTCTATTCAGAAACATCACGATATCGTGTTTCTTTGATGGCTTGCGCGGCATCGTCAAAATTTCAATTTCAAAAAGCTGAGATATTTTTGCCATAAATGTTGTCAGCGAATTATCATTCAGTCCTTGTACCACACGATTAAAGTCCAAAATCTCTACTTCATCTGTCGGAAAAAAAGCACTGAGCACTGTATTAAATTTCGATTCGCCCATTTTTTTCATAATCCGCTTATTCATCAGTGCTAAAGTCGAGCATCGATGATGACCATCTGCTATATAAGTTTTGGAGACCTTTTCTGAAAAAAGTTTTTGAAATTTATTAATCAAAGCACCATCACTAATTTCCCAAAACCGATGCGTTTGTTGATCTTGAAAAAAACTAGTTTCGTAAAAGACTTCATTATTATTTTTAAAATCCGCAATTAGAACATTGATTTCCTCTACTCCCTGATAGGTCAACAAAACAGGTTTTACAACAGCGTCACGTCCAATCATTAACTGCATCTGTTGTTGTTCTTTCGAGGCAATAGTGTTTTCATGTTTTTTAATATGTCCATCGTTATAATCTTCTATATCGGAACTAGCAACCAAGCCTGTAAATGTTCGATGTGTCGATTCGATTTCACAAATATAAATTGCTTCCTGAGCTGTCTTATTGAAAAAGCCACTACGTTTATATTCTGGATAATCATATTTCACTCTCCCGAAAAATGCATCTGACGAAGTCACAAAATCCAGATTAGGATAAACCGCCTGGAAAGGTTTAATTCTCATTCAACAATCGTTTAATGGTTAGGTATGGTTACTAGCGGCAAGTTAAGGATTAATCAGGCAAAGACAAAGGTCGGAAGCGAAAGGTAGGAAGTGAAAAGCAGTTTTATTTCACCATTTTCAAAAGGGTACTAATCAGCCAGTTAGAATCTGATTTGACTAATTTATCGAGCATGGAGTCTGACTTGCTCGCAAACAATTTTATATCTTTCACTACTTTACAAAATTCTTCAGATTCTTCGCATACGCCTTCAACGCTAGTGATCTCATCTAAAACCTTAATCATAGGTTCCAGTTCTTTCTTCTTTCTTTGTGTAATAATTTGTTTTACAACGACCCCCATATCTTTCTCTGCAACAAAATACTCTTTGCGTTCACCAGGTTTTAAATCTTTATAAACCAATCCCCAATCAATCAAAGATCGAACATTCATATTTGCATTTCCCCGACTGATCTTAAGCTCCTCCATAATTTCTTCAGCAGTCAAAGACTCTGGAGAAACCAGCAAAAGTGCATGAACTTGAGCCATCGTTCGATTGATACCCCAACTAGATCCAAAAGCTCCCCATGATTGAATAAATCGTTCTTTTCCTCTCTGTAACTCCATAAAAGTATTTTTTAAAAATAATTTCACTGAACACTATACTTTCAAAATTAATTGAAAGTTAGGACATTCAATAGAGTAATCAAAATTATATCAATATTGTTGTGAAAATTTAAACATATTTAGCCCGATGGTTAAGCTTCCCGCTTATAAAACGGTGGTTTTACAATCGTTCCAGCTAACCGCTTTTTACCTGCTACAATAAAAATCTCTGTTCCGATAGCAGATAATGATTTTGGAACATAGCCCATTCCAATCGGGATTTCTAAAGATGGAGAAGACGTTCCAGAAGTAACTTCGCCAATTTCATTTCCATCAGCATCTTCGATCGGGTATCCGTGGCGAGGTACGCGACGATCATTGACGGTGAAGCCCACTAATTTTTTCTGAATACCTTCTTCGCGTTGTTTCTTAAAAATATCGACGGAGTTAAAGTCTCCTTTTTTAGTTTTAGTAATCCAACCTAAGCCAGCTTCAATTGGAGAAGTAAAGTCATTGATATCATTTCCATAAAGACAGAACCCCATCTCTAATCGAAGTGTATCTCTAGCCCCAAGTCCAACGGGTTTAATATCGAAATCTTTTCCGGCTTCAAAAACCGCATCCCAAAGTTTTGAGGAATCCTCATTAGCAACATAAAGCTCTAAACCTCCAGACCCTGTATATCCAGTTGCCGAAATTATTACATTATCAATCCCAGCAAATTTACCTTTTGTGAACGTATAATATTTTAATGCTGTTAAATCGGTATCCGTTAAGGGTTGTAAAGCTTCCAAAGCTTTGGGTCCCTGAACAGCTAGCAATCCAGTTTGATCAGAAATATTAATCATCTTCGCATCAAAATCATTATGTGAACTAATCCAATCCCAATCTTTTTCAATATTAGATGCATTAACCACTAGCATGTAAGCTCGCTCTCCTTCAGCACACTGGTCTTCATCTAATCGATAAACTAAAAGATCGTCTACAATTCCACCTTCGTGATTTGGCAAGCAAGAATACTGTGCATCGCCAATTTCTAATTTGGAAACATCGTTAGAGGTCACCTTTTGAATTAAATCCAAAGCTTGTTTTCCACGGATAATAAATTCTCCCATATGAGAAACATCAAATACTCCAACTCCATTTCTGACAGTCGCGTGTTCTTCTTTGATATTAGTATAAGAAATGGGCATATAATAACCTGCAAATTCGGCCATTTTAGCTCCAAGGTCCTCATGCTTTTTACTGAGTGGTGTATATTTCATATTGTCTTTATTTTCTTTCAAACGATCAAGAGCAAAAAATAAAAAGGGCTAAAGAAAGCCAATAGCGATAAATAATTTTTGTCCTATAAAATTACTCGTCTATTCTTATTTTATTTATTTTATCTCCAACAGCAAGCTGGTGTACTACATCCATTCCTTCTACAACTTCGCCAAAGATCGTATATCTTCCATCAAGATGTGGAGCTGGAGCATGTGTAATAAACCATTGTGTTCCTTCCGTGTCTTTTCCTGCTGATGCCATCCCAATATATCCCGCTTTATCATAATACATCATGGGCAATTCGGATCGGATAGAAAAGTTAGCGCCTCCATAACCATCGCCTCTTGGACATCCATCCTGAATAACAAAGTTAGGAACCACGCGATGGACCGTTTTATTATCATAAAAACCGGCTCTTGCCAAACGAATAAAATTATTAACAGAACCCGGTGCCTTTTCTCGGAAAAATCGAAGAATTATGCTTCCTTTTTTTGTAATAATTACAGCACGTACATTATCAGAAAGTGAATTAGATAAATTCCAATCGATTGGTTTATTATGGTCCGGAGTAGTGGGTTCTTCTTCTATTCCTTTGAATGTATTAATGGCCTTTTTTACTGCATTATAAGTTTCAATATCTTTTGGCAACTCTAGTTCTGCTAATGCTGTTTCTAAAAATGCTATGCTATCAATAACACTGGCATAATCCAGTTCTTTTTTGGAAAGCACTTCCGAACTTACATACATCATTCCGACATCGCCACTTTTAATGGCTTCCTGAAAAAAGGCTGCTAAATCTCTTTTCACTTTTCGATGTCCCGAACCGAACCATCTTTTAAATTCCGGATAATTTGCAATAGCTGAGATAGCTTCTGCAGATGCCGTCCGAACGATTGGAACGGAAGAAGCCAATCCATTTTGAGCAATAAACCGATAGTTCCATCCATGTTCACTCAATGCTTTTATAGCTGCGGCTTTTTCATAATTATTTTTGCTATTCAAAATCTTTTGCCGTAGCTCCATATTTATCTTACCCTTTGTAGCTTCAAAGTATGGCGGCAAATGTTTATTAGCAGCCTGGTATAAAGAAGATCTTACTTGCCAGGGATACAACGTATCTTTCGCCATTTTCCAATAATTAACAGCTTCGCGCGGAATGCCTTTTTCTATTAGATACTGACTGGCACATAAAGCGACATTTAAATTTGGATCTTTGAGCGCATCCTTCACGACTTCTTGTACAAGCGGATATTCAAAATTAATAAGCCCAATTAGAATACCGCATTTAACCCGATAGTCTGTAGTAATTCGATATCTGGAGAGCATCGTTTGTAAAGCTTCCGGAGTTTTTGTCTTGCCTAGAGCAATGGCTAATGCCATTTGTACTTTCGGATTTTCAGACATCCCCATTCCTACAATCAATGGTGCAGAAAGACTATCTAAATTGATATTTTTCGCTCGACTTAAATAATTAGCTGCAATAAAACGTACCGTTTCCGGGTAATCTTTTTCGCTAACCAGTTTCACCATTCTCGCTGTACCTTTTTGGCTGACAAAACCTCTATTGGAAAATCGATATATCCCCCAGGCCTGCCCTTCTAATAATGCGGTATCTCTTCGGGTATAGGTACTGATTGTGCTTAGGTGATCTAGATATTTTTCGGATGCACTTTTTCCAACAGCTTCTAAAACAGCTCGATTAAATTCGGCAGATTGTGATAAAGAATCATCTTTTTGAAATGCACTTATTAAAAACTGTTCTGCTTTTTCACTTTTTGTTTGTCCTAAAGCATAAGCCGCCGCAATTCCCACACTGTGTATATCATCATTTAGCAAAATAGCTAAATCTTCAATTGCTTTTTCATCTTGAACAGAGCCCATAGCCATGGCGGATGCATATCGGTAGGTAGGATCCTTATGATCGAAAAACATAAGTAGACTATCTGTATTTCTTGTATCTTGAAAATTATAAATCTGTTGAAGAATAGGATCTTTAAGATCAAAATTAATCTCGGTGAGTTTTTCTTCTTTTGCAGGCATGCATTGCACGAATATGCCTATCAACAAAAAATAAAACAATAGTTTCTTCATGGTTTGCTTGTACATACTAAATTAGAGCACAAAAATAAGAAAAAGAATCAATCTACAAATGTCTTATTTTTGGCGCAGTGACTGTTTACAATGGAGAGCTTTGGTGTTTTTAAACGGGTAAACTATCTGTTAAAGTCTTCAATTTCTGTTGTGTCTTTTTCAATTTCGTCTCCCCATTCATCTCCGAAGTCTTCGTTTTCTTCTCCTCCTTCTTCATAACCGCCGTAAGGGCCTCGATCTTTATTATAAGATTCGCAATCCATTTCAATACCTATATCTCCTGGAGGTACAGCAAATCTAGCTTTTACATTATAGTTTGCTTCTGGATCATTCTCTAAACGCTTTAATAATTTGGCATAAATAGGTCTTGCCATTTTTGCACCGATCCCTAGATTCAAGGTTCGGAATCTAACCCATCGGTCATCTCCACCAACCCAGGTTCCAACAACCAAATCAGGAGACATTCCCATAAACCAGCCATCTACATAATCATTTGTGGTACCTGTCTTTCCAGCAATTTCACTTTTTATTCCTCCAAATCCTGGTAAGCCTTGGTTCATTACATTTTTCAACATTTGAATCATGACGAAATTTGAATTTGGATGCAAAGCTACTCGATCCTCGATCACCTCTGAGTAAATTAAATTACCGTTTCTATCTTCGATTTTTGTAATAAAGATTGGTTTATTATAGATTCCATTATTTGCAAAAGCAGTATAAGCTCCAGTCATTTCCATCACCGTCAAATCACTCGAACCAAGACAAATCGATGGTTGTTTTGGAATCTTTAAAGAACCATTTCCACGTTTGTGATCCACATCAATCCCCATTCCTTTAACTAAGGAACGTACAGATCTTGTATCTCCCAATTGTTTCATCAAATAAACAGAGATCGTATTCTTTGACCATTGCAATCCTTTGAAAAGAGAGAAAGGTTGACCAGAAAATTTACCGTCCGCATTTTGTGGTGTCCAGTCTGATAGCAAATTAAAATTCCCTTCATTTTTATGAATGGTATAGGGCAGATCATCAACTACATAGCAAGGAGAAATTCCAACCTGATCTATTGCTGTTGCATATATAAAGGGTTTGAATGTTGAACCTACCTGCCGTTCTGAAGTTACGTGATCAAACTGAAAGTATTTATGATTGATACCACCGACCCAAGCTTTTACATAACCTGTAACAGGATCAACTGCCATTGAACCTACCTGAAGAAAATTACGATGATATTTAATAGAATCTAAAGGGGATAAAACAGTATCCTTTTCCATCTTTGCATTGTAAGCAAAGACTTTCATTTCGACTGGTGTTTCAAAAACGGTTCTAACTTTACTTTGAAGCTCAAACCATTTACCTTTCAATTGTGCAAAGTTTGGACTCTTTAAAACCTTGCGATATTTCGTAGCCCGCTCATTACTGATCATTTTTCGAGACACCAATTTGGTGATGACCCCTTTTTCTTTATCCTCATTAATGATCCGTTCTATTTCATGATCTTTGAGTTCGTAATTATCAATTTCATTTCCAAGCTTATCGAGAATTTCTGTCAAATAAGTTTTTCTCAAATTTTTATAGCGGTCTGTATCTCGGATGATTCTTTTCATCATCCGTTTACGAGACTCATCTTCCATATCTAATTCTTCCAATTCTTTAGTAGGGTCCCTATAAGTCCAGGGATCTTTTCCTTTCCAATGTCTATTAAAAGTTTTTTGCAGCCTCGTCATATGCTCCATCACCGCTTGTTCTGCATGTTCCTGAATCACTGGATCAAGCGTGGTATAAATTTTTAACCCATCTTTATAGATGTTATATTTTGAGCCGTCGGATTTAAAGTTTTCTTTATTATTCAGAATTCTAACCAATTCTTTTCTTAGTTCCATTCTAAAATAAGGTGCCAAGCCATCCGCATGTGTTTTACGATTGAAATTGGACATATCTAAAGGCAGCTTTCTAAGAGAATCGTATTCTGTTTTTTCTAAAAGATTATTTTTCAACATTTGGCTAAATACGACCATTCTTCTGTGTCGAACGGTATCGGGTCTTCTGATCGGATTGAACAGTGCAGGGTTTTTTAGCATTCCAACTAAAGTAGCGGCTTGTTCTATAGAAAGGGAATCTTGAGGTTCGTCGAAATAAATTTCGGAGGCTGCTTTAATGCCATAGGCTCCGTTCAAAAAACTAAATTTATTCAGATACATTGCCATGATCTCCTGCTTCGTATAACTTCGCTCTAGCTTAATCGCAATAATCCATTCTTTAAATTTTTGAACCACCCGTTCCAGGCCTGAACCAGGTTTTTCTGTGAAGAGCATTTTTGCAAGCTGTTGTGTAATGGTACTTGCCCCTCCCGCACTTTTTCTACGAAGAATAACCGTCTTGACAGCAACCCGCATTAAGCCTGGAAAGTCAATGCCCGAATGCTTATAATATCGTTCATCCTCTGTTGAAACTAAGGCTTGTTCTACAAAAGGAGAAATTTCATCATAAGAGACCTGTACCCTATTTTCATAGAAATAACGTCCTAAGACTTCATTGTTAGAAGCATAAACTTCAGAAGCCAGATTATTTTTAGGATTTTCTAATTCTTCGAAGGTGGGAAGATCCTGATAGGATAGGTAAATAAATAAACCTACTGTGGAAAGAATACCGAGTATAGATAATACCCACATCCAGCGTACCAGCTTTTTGTAAACAGGTTTTCTTTCTTCACGAAAAGTTTTAAACCCTTCTATATTTGACTGAAATTGATCATTTTGATCCATTATCTCAAATTTTTAATGCCTATAGTATGTTTATAGTTCGCAAATTAATAATTAGCAACAAGGATTTAAAAATAAATACCTCCTTTCTAACTTAGTCCCTTCGCTAATTTGTTAAATCATACATTATAAGCTTGAATAATAGGTTAAACTCTCTAAAATTAGCTCTTCCGAACAGGTTTGGTCAATTTTGGCCTTTCCTATTTCATTTAACATGGTAAAATTAATCAAGCCGTTTTTATTTTTCTTATCGTTCTTCATTAAACGGAGGATTTCAGAAAAATATTCATTTTTTAGAGAATACTTACCATAAATCTTTAATATGAAGGATGAAACGTGCTTTGCTGATTCCTCTGAAAAGCCGGTAATCCGCGTAGAAAGATACGTTTCACAAATCATTCCTGCAGCGATCGCCTCCCCATGAAGCATTGGCGCATCACTATTTAAAGCCCAACTTTCGATTGCATGTCCAATGGTATGTCCAAAATTTAGTGCTTTACGAATACCATGTTCGAAAGGGTCTGTTTGAACCACCTGTTTTTTAATTTCTAAAGAAGGAGGTATTAAGGGCAACCAGTTGATACCTTCTATTGTTGAAATAGCGGTCAATTCCCTCCACATCTTTTCATCATCAATCAAGGCATGCTTAATCATTTCAGCAAAGCCACTTCTTATTTCTCTTATTGGTAATGTTTTTAAAAAAATCGGATCAATAAAAACAGCTTCCGGATTATTAAATAATCCAATGCTATTTTTGATATCGGCAAAGTCAATCCCGAGTTTTCCTCCGATGGAAGAATCAACGCTTGACAATAAGGTCGTCGGGATCATAATAAAATCAATGCCTCGTTTGTAGGTAGAAGCACAAAACCCTCCCATATCACCGATGACACCTCCGCCTAAATTAATAAGCAAGGCATTTCGGTCTGCATTCGCATTTATCAACTGTGACCAGATAAAACTACACGTGTGAATATTTTTATGCTTTTCTCCAGATTGAATTTCAATGACTTCGATGTTTTTCTTTTCAATATGCTCAAGAAAAATAGGCAGGCAGTGTCCTTTTGTGTTTTCATCGACTATAATGAAAAACTTAGAATACGACCGCTGATTTAAAAAGCGATTTAGGTCTTCCCAAATAGCTCCCACATGAATTTTATAATTTTCTAACTCAATCGTCTGCATTTCAAAATCATTATTTAGTTCAAAGGTACGAAGGATGCACCCTTTTATACGGCAATAATTAATAATTGTAGTTAAATTCTGGAAAAACGTTAGGTATGGGCGATTATTTGAAAATTAGTACCTGCACAGATTTAATAAAGTCAGCCTTCATCAATATAATTAACACTCCAGGCTTGTGGCTTGTCTGAAAAAAGGATTTTTGTTTTCGCCCAGGTTTTTTCAAATAATTCAGAATAACGATATCGATTCAATGCAGCTTCATCTTCCCAGATACTAAAGGTAAAGAAGATATTGTTTGGCTCTAAGCCTTGTAGGAGTTCTACATGATGACAGCCATCAAAATTTCTAATTTTAGATTTACTTTCTTCAAATATCTGAAGGAAGGTGGAGATTTCTTCTTCTCGAAAAGTAAGTTTTACGATTCGTTTTATCATAAGTAGTGGGTCTAAAAAATCAATCAAACTCAATATGCACACCATCCTCTATCTGGAGCCCTAAAAGACTTGCTGCTTTTCCTTTATTGATGGCAATTTCTAAAAAACCTGCACTATTAAACATGCAAAGTGTTTCGCCAATTTCGACATCAGAATAACTAGCATTCAATTGCGAGATGGGGCCGAAGCGTTTAAAATAAATATGAAATTTTCTATTTTGTCTGGTGGTTTCAAAAAGGGACTTTGAAATATTGACAATTACATTTTCATAATGATCAATATGAATGACTGCACCTTTAATCAATGCGGAATTGGTTATTGGTTGAAAAGTAATACGCTCTTCAATTTCATCAACTAAAGCACCTATTTCATTAAAGGGCATTCCGCCAGTAATATGCTTTATTGCTTTTGCATATCGCTCTTCTGTTAACAGTCCATCATTTTCTAATTCATAAATAGCATCTGGTTTACCGTCAAAAATCAATGAAAATATTCCATTGTCTGGTCCGAGAAAATAATGCCCATCATATCTAACTGCCAAAAAACAGCGATCCGTTTTGTAATGATTATTTATGGAGACCATATGAATGGTTCCTTCTGGAAAACTGCTATACGCGTTTTTTAAAATATACGCTCCTTGAACTATATCAAAACTATTGACGTTATGAGTAATGTCAACAATATTCAAGTTTTCTACATAGCTGTATATAGTACCTTTTACAACTGCAACATAATAATCTGACAAACCGTAATCAGATGTAAAAGTGACAAGCGACATAATGATTGTTTATTTTAATTTAAATATAATTTCTTAAACGTCTTATTAAAAACAAATCTATCCGAGATAGCAGTAAATTTACAGCAAATAAACGTATTTTTGCTAATGAAATTTTAGTACGGTTAATTTAATTTTTAATCCTGTCAAAAAATAAAAAACACAATATATTGAGTGAAATAATCCTTTCTATAGATGGCGTTGATCCTCTTGAATTATATGGGGAAAAAAATATAAAGCTAAATCTTCTTCGTCAAGCTTTTCCAAATATCACCATAACCTCCAGAGGGAATAACATTAAAATTAGTGGAGAAAAGAAAGAAGCTCAAAATGCTAAAGGCAAATTTGAGATGATGGTTCGTTTGTTAAAAGAACAACATGAATTAACTGTCGAGACGATCAAAGATTTATTGAATGGTAATAATCCTTTCGATACAAGGATCAGTAATGGCGACGTCAATAATTCAACGCTTGTACATGGTCGAGGGGGAAAGCCGATTAAACCTAAAACAAAAAATCAGAAAAGATTAGTTGAGGCTTCCGAATCAAACGATATCGTTATTGCCATTGGCCCTGCAGGTACCGGTAAAACCTATACGGCAGTAGCACTTGCTGTACGTGCTTTAAAAAACAGATTGGTAAAAAAAATCATCCTTACTCGTCCAGCTGTTGAGGCGGGTGAAAACCTTGGTTTTCTGCCTGGAGATTTAAAGGACAAAGTTGATCCATATTTGCGTCCATTATATGATGCACTTGATGACATGCTTCCTTTAGAAAAGCTCAACTTCTTTATGACCAACCGGGTTATTGAAGTTGCTCCATTAGCATTTATGAGAGGTCGTACATTAGACAATGCTTTCATTATTTTAGATGAAGCTCAAAACGCTACCCCCACTCAGCTTAAGATGTTTTTAACCAGAATTGGACCTTCTGCAAAATGTATTATCACTGGTGATTTATCTCAGATAGATTTGCCTTATAATCAAAAATCCGGATTAAGGCAATCCCTTAAGATGCTGGAACAAATAGACGGAATCGAATCGGTTTATCTTAGCGCAGAGGATGTGGTACGACATCGATTAGTCAAAGAAATCATCAAAGCTTATGATCGTTTTTCCGAAGAACTAAAAGCTCGTCGAGAAGCAGAACGTGAAGCAAGGGAACAAGACAGGCAAGACAGAAAACGAAATCAAAATAGAGACGAACAATGACCGCAGAAATAATTTATACTGGAGACTTAGGTACTTCAGCTACGCATCTTAAATCAGGAAACACAATCCACACTGACGCACCAACTGATAACCAGGGGAAAGGTGAAGCTTTCTCCCCTACTGATTTAGTTGCAGGCGCATTGGGTACTTGCATCCTTACTATTATGGGTATCGCAGCAAGGAATCATAACATTGATATGATAGGTGCTAAAGCAGAAGTGAACAAAGTCATGGCAGCTAATCCTAGACGAATAGCCAAACTTGAAGTAACGATTTCGATGCCATCCAATGATTACTCCGATAAAGAAAAGACTATTCTTGATCGTGCTGCTCACCACTGTCCGGTGGCTAATAGTTTACATCCTGATTTAGAAGAAGTGATTGAAATAGTGTGGTAATGAAGTATATTATTTCCAAAGAAGATCGCTCTGTCAAAGGTACTATTCATCTCGATGGTTCTAAGAGCATTAGCAATCGAGCATTAATCATTCAGGCTTTGTGTGATTCCTCCTTTGAAATTAGCCATCTTTCCACCTCAAAAGATACGACTACACTTCAAGCACTGTTAAACAATAAAGAAACGGTCTTTGATGCAGGCGCTGCCGGTACGACCTTTCGTTTTATGACGGCTTATCTTTCCCTTCAGGAAGGCACCCAAGTTTTAACGGGATCGGATCGTATGAAGCAACGTCCAATTGGCGTTTTGGTTGATGCACTTAGAACACTTGGAGCCGATATAGAATATCTTGAAAACGAAGGTTATCCTCCTCTTCAAATCAAAGCTCCAACAATCAGCGATACAAAAAGGATATCGATTTCTGCAAATGTAAGCAGCCAATATATATCAGCCTTGTTGATGATAGGGCCCGGTCTGCCTAATGGTATTGAATTAGAACTAGCCACCAATATTGTTTCCCGACCTTATATTGAAATGACGCTTAATCTCATGGCGTATTTCGGTATAACATATAGCTGGGAAAATAATTTGATTCGTGTTGCTCCTCAAAAATACAAAGCAAAAGCGTATAAGGTAGAAGCTGATTGGTCAGCAGCATCTTATTATTATGCAATCGCGGCCTTTTCAGATGAGCTCCATTTACAGCTCGATGGTATTTGGAAAGAGAGTGT
>CAYXQH010000011.1:0-9295 GCA_964467425.1 uncultured Saprospiraceae bacterium | reverse complement strand
ACGGATCGGATCGCTGCTTTGCAAGTAGAGCTGGCAAAAGTTGATGCGAAATTTAAGTTGGAAGAAACGAAGTCGGAGACAAACAATAAAGAATACTTTCAAGTCAGTGGACAAGCGAAAGTTTTAAAACCGGTTATTGAAACGTATGAAGATCACCGGATGGCAATGGCTTTTGCCCCCTTAGCGATGTTAGGGGAGCTGGAAGTCGAAGAGCCAATGGTAGTCGTAAAATCTTATCCTAAATTCTGGGAAGATTTAGAAAGCTTGGGCTTTGTTGTTAAGCGTTGAGGTTTAATACTTTTAAAATCGCTTTTGCTTTCAGCAGACACTCTTCATATTCTTGCTCAGGAACCGAGTCATAAACAATGGCTCCACCTACCTGGAAAGACAAATATTTTTTATCGGCATTATATTGCATACCTCGTATGACGACATTAAAATCAAAATCACCGTTTGAATCAATATAGCCTACCGCTCCAGAGTATAGTCCTCTTTTCGTTTTTTCATATTGTTCAATTAATTGCATGGCCATTACTTTAGGAGCTCCCGTCATCGACCCCATCGGAAAACTATTTTTGATAGCTTCTGTAAAGTGCAGGTCTTTTCGCAAATCACCTTTAATGCTAGAAATCATTTGATAAACTTGCTCGAAAGGATAAATTCCAAAAAGCTCCTCGACCTGAACAGAGCCCGGATCACAAGATCGCGCCAAATCATTTCGAACCAAATCTACAATCATCACATTTTCAGCACGGTCTTTTTCACTATTCTTTAGAGTGTTTTTAAGTTGACGATCTTCTTCTTCGTTTTCTCCTCTCCGTATCGTTCCTTTTATCGGCTGAGATATTAATTTCTTGCCTTCCTTTTTTAGGTAGCGTTCAGGACTTGCACAAAGCAGGAATTTATTTTTAAGTTTATAAAAACAGGAAAATGGTGCTTTGGATAATGCATTAAATTCTAAAAATAAATCGACTGGGCTAATTTCAAGATCATCAAGGTAAAACTCCTGACAAAAATTCATTTCATAAATATCCCCTTCAACAATATGATTTTTAATAGCCTGAACTGTTTGGATATATTCTTTTTTAGAAAATCTGGATTTTAACTGAGTTGGTTTTTTCTGATTCGGGTATGCTATATTTTCAATATTTAAAATTTCCTGTAAAATCGTTTCAGGCGTTTTTTCATAAGATTGAATCTCAACAATCTTTGCAGTAATTTTAATACAAGTAGTCGGTTGGAAAAAATGCATTTCAGGAAACTCAAGTCCGTCCAAATTTTCAGAACCTAATTGTTCCACTTCATTTTTTAGATCATAGGCTAAAAAACCAAAAAGAAAGGATTTATTTTTCTGATGAAAATTTTTGAGTTGCTCAAAAGAAGGCATATCACTTTTGAAAATCTGTGTTTCCACTCCACTTCCAATAATGGCTTCTGCTTTTCCATAAGTATCCGAAAGGTATTGATTACTATCTAAGAAACAGCAAACCTCAGATTGAGCAGACCAGATCAGCGCTTTTTGTTTAAAGGCCGCAGTCTTCTCTATTTTAAAGAGTTGTTTTTGTTTTGTTTTCTCTACCAGAAACATATGATCATTCAAATTTAAAATATACGCTGTTATGACGAAAAAAAAAGAACTACGGTTCACTTTCCGCAGTTCTTTTTTTGAATTTATTTTCGATCAATCAAATTCATTAACCATTAAGGCTCAAAATTTTGATTTCGACACGTTGATTCTGTTTTCTGCCTTTCCGCGTTTCATTTGTAGCAACAGGATTTGTTTTACCATATCCTTTAAACAATAAACGATTTCTTCTAATGCCCTTTATTTCTAAATAATCCGCGACTGCTTTTGCTCTTTTTTCTGAAAGCTGTGCGCAGAATCTTGTTTCACAACGGTTATTAGTATGCCCACCAATCTCAATTGACACATCTTGATTAGACCTTAAAAAAGCAAAAATTTCATCCAGTACAGGAAAAGCATCATCAGAAATGTTAGCGGAGTCTGCTTTAAAAGATAAGTTCTCAATTCTGATCACTTGCCCTTCCACCATTTTTTTACGATCTAGGTTTAGAATATTTGTCTTTCCAGGTTGTGGAATATCAGGTTCTATTTCATCACCTGGCTCTGGTTTTGGCTCTGGCTTTGGCTCTGGTTTAGGTTCTGGTTTTGAAGGAGGAACATTAACTCGTCCACCTGGTTTTTCCAACCCGGCGATTGGTTCGATTGGTTCGATTGCTGGTTCCTCTTCTTCATTACAAGGAATAACTATAATAGAAGATGCATCATCCATGAGTACATTTCCATTATATGGAATTGGGGTTGGTGTTTTATAAAAAACCTCAATCGTTACATAATTATAATCTCGCTTCGGTTCAAATCTAAAGTTATACTGTTTCCAGAAAGTGTGATCAATCAAAGGTGATTCATCTAATAATTCTTTATCGTCACAGTATCCATTTCCAGCCCATATTCTAACTTTCACAGGTCTATCATATCTAACTTCTTGAAGGGTTCGCCGACTTTGGCTTTTCAATCGATCAGAATGACATAATTTTAAACTGAAGGTATAACAACTTCCTCCGAATATTGGTGTTTTTAATCGTTGAGAAATACCTTCCCAAGTATCATTATCTCGTGTCACCATTCCAATATAAAAACCACCATCTGCTGCTGGCAAATTAACGCCATGATTTCCAGGTTGAGCATCTGGAGTATTTAAATCTCCTCCGGGACCGCAAGAATACCAGCCTCTGGGCCCAATACAACAATAAGGTTGCATGGAGGTCTTCATCGGAGGATTTTCGAAAGAAGCATTTCTAAAATTGATCTCTTCCTGTGCATTTGCACTAAAAAAAGTACAGATGGAAAAGAATAATAAACTAAATATATTTTTACTAGTCGCCATAAATTCGTGGGTTGATCACTCTTTTAACGAATTAAATAATCCAAATTGTGTTAAAAAAATGCTTAAAATGCATGAGTCCATTAGAAATTTACGATAAATATAAAAAACAATAAAGGTTTAAGAGTTCATTAACGAAATCTTAAACCTTTAAAATCTATAAAACTGTGAATATTATCGACAAAACAGGTCTATAACCCATCTTATTTAAATGCATTCAGTCCTGTTACATCCATTCCGGTGATCAAAAGATGGATATCATGTGTTCCTTCATAGGTCAGAACAGTTTCTAAATTCATCATATGTCGCATTAAAGGATATTCGTTAGTAATTCCCATTCCTCCATGGATCTGTCTGGCTTCTCGTGCAATTTCAAGCGCCATATGCACATTATTTCGTTTTGCCATAGAGATTTGAGCTGGAGTAGCTTCTCCTTTATTAGCTAAAGTACCGAGTCTCCAAGCTAATAGCTGTGCCTTGGTTAGCTCTGTAATCATCTCCGCTAATTTCTTTTGAGTCAATTGAAATTGCCCAATTGGCTTTCCAAATTGTTCTCTCTCCTGAGAATATCGAAGCGCAGAATCATAACAATCCATTCCTGCACCGATCGCTCCCCAAGCTATACCATAACGTGCTTTTGATAAACAGGATAATGGTCCTTTTAGTCCTCTTACATTTGGAAGAACATTGGCTTTCGGTACTCGAACATCTTCAAATACTAATTCTCCGGTAATCGAAGCTCGTAAAGACCACTTACCATGAATCTCCGGCGCCGAAAATCCTTTCATCCCTTTTTCAACAATCAATCCGGTAATTTTACCTTCTTCATCCTTTGCCCAAACGACTGCTATATCTGCAACAGGTGAATTAGTAATCCACATTTTCGCTCCGTTCAATATATAAGCGTCCCCATCATCTTTTATATTCGTAATCATTCCACTTGGATTAGAACCATGATCAGGTTCTGTCAACCCAAAACATCCGATAAATTCTCCGCTTGCTAATTTCGGAAGGTATTTTTTTCGTTGTTCTTCAGAGCCAAATTTATAAATTGGATACATGACTAAAGATCCTTGTACAGAAGCCATAGACCGAATGCCGGAATCTCCACGTTCTAATTCCTGCATGATTATTCCGTAAGCAATCTCATCCATTCCTCCACAACCATATTTCTCAGGAAGGCTTGGCCCATAGGCACCAATCTCCGCTAAGCCTTTAAACAGATGCTTAGGACATTCTGCTCGATTTGCATAATCTTCAATGATCGGGCTAACTTCCTGCTTCACCCAAGTTCGGACAGCATCTCTTGCCAATAGATGATCATCTGATAAGAGTTCATCAATATTATAATAATCATGCCCCTGAAATCGATCTTCGCGAGCACTTTTCGTGATAACATCGTTGTTTTTTCCGTTATCTTGCATTTTTCTAATTTTTAAATTTTTCCTTAAAAAGGATATAATTTGGTTTTAAAATTAAGACTAGGTATACTCTCTACAAAAGTACGTATTAATAAACAATGTTGCTAACAGATAGTAAAGAGGAGACATTTTTTTTACATTATAAAAATGCTCAATTTTATGTACTTTTGATGAGCACTTAAGTTTCATTTAATATTTAAAAACATGGGGCAAATATCTTTGGAAGGCATGAAATTTTATGCTTATCACGGTGTTTACGAAGAAGAACAGATCATTGGAAATGAGTATACGGTTGATATATTCATTAAAACCAGCTTTAAAAAAGCGTCTGCTTCTGATGATATCCATCAGACGATTAACTATGAAACGGTGTACCTTGTTTGTCAGGCAGAAATGCGCAAAAAGGTTCAATTAATTGAAACGCTCATCAATAATATAATTTTAGCACTCAAACATCAATTCTCAACGATCCAGAATGTTCGAGTCAAAATTCAAAAAGCTAATCCGATCCCCGGAGCTCAACTAAGCCACTCTGCTGTCGAATCTGATGAAAGCTATGTCAGCAAATGTCCAAGATGTAAATCTGCTCTTATTTGCTATAAAGACGAAACCTGCTGGTGTCAAAATGTTCGAATTCATCCTAAAACGCGAGAATCCATTAAGCAAGAGTTTCGAGGTTGTCTTTGTAAAAATTGTTTGTCTTTTTATTCTGGTTAAGGTTAAAGCCTCTCTAAAATTTAAAACTTTTATAACACTCTTTTCGTATAGGTAAAACGTTACATCCTTGTCTTTTGGTAGTCAAAAGGATGAAAATCGATTATTATTTTTAAAATAAAATATACTTAAGATGTTTAAAAAACTAGGATTCCTAATTATAGTCTTGCAGTTTTCTGCTTGTGCAGAGTTTCAGAATATAGCAGGGACAATACTCGAAAGTGGTGCATTAACCAATACTGAAATTGGAAACGGGCTTAAACAAGCCTTAGAAATTGGAATCGGAAAAGGTGCCGATCGACTTTCCATGAAAGACGGTTACTATAAAAATGCTGCTTACAAGATTCTACTTCCAGTAGAAGCCCAAAAAGTGACCAAAAAACTAAGAGATATAGGTCTTGGTGAACTTGAAGATATTTTACTTGAAAAAATCAATCGTGGAGCTGAAGATGCTGCAAAAAAGGCAAAGCCTATTTTTGTAAGTGCTATCAAACAGATGACGTTTAGTGATGCAACGAATATTTTGATGGGTGATAAAAACTCTGCTACAAACTATTTAAACAATGCCACCCGAACGCAATTGTATAATGAATTTAGCCCTGTGATAAATAATTCTCTGGATAAATTTGATGCTAATAAGCATTGGACAAAAATGGTCACCAAATATAATATGATTCCATTTGTCACCAAAGTAAATACTGACCTAGGAGACCATATAACTAATGAGGCATTGAACGGTCTTTTCGGTATGGTTGAAAAAGAAGAGTTAAATATCCGAACAAACATCTCTGCTCGTTCGACTGATTTGTTGAAAAAAGTTTTTGCGAAGCAAGATTAGGATTCGTTCGCCTTTGGCGAACGAAAGTGATAGTTCCGATTGGAAATCGGGAAATAGTGGTCATGCTTTTAACATGAAATGATAGTTCCGCTTTGCGGAAAATGATAGTCGCCTTTGGCGAAATAGTAGACTTTAAAATTTCTTCTATTTCGCCGAAGGCGACTATCATTTTTGGAAGAATTCCAAACTATCGTTTCCCAATGTCAATCGGGACTATCATTTCGATCTTCGGTCGACTACGACGTATTCGCTCCTTCTATCCCTTCCATTCCTTCCTCCATTCCTTTCGTTATTTTCTGGACAATTTTAAACTCACTAAGAAAACTACGGGCGATCACTCGTAAGACGGTATAAACTGGGATTGCCAAAACCATCCCGACGATTCCATTTATTTTTGCGCCCATGAGTATGATGATAAAAATTTCTAATGGATGTGCTAAAACGCTGTTTGAAAAGATATAGGGTTGTAGAATAAAATTATCCAGCATTTGCATCGCTCCAAAAACTACCAAAACTTTTATAAGTAGAGGAAGAAGTTCGGTAGTAAAGTCCAATCCAAGATTTGATGAAATTGTAATAAAGAGTGCAAAGGATGCTCCGATTAAAGGTCCGAGATATGGAATGACATTTATTAAGGCAGCAAAGAATCCAATCAGCAAAGCATTTTTCACGCCCAGAATACCAAGGAGTACGGAAATAAAAATGGTAATAATGGTTATTTGTAAAAGGATTCCTCCAAAATATCTTCGTAGTAATTTCGTAATTCGATCCAGTGCATTTCGAACCTCATCCCCATACTTGCTAGGTGTAATCGCGACTAAGAAATTAACAAATAGTCCTTGATCTTTTAAAAAGAAAAACAAAATAAACACGACAGCAAAAAGACCAAAAACAAAATTGCCCGCAAAGCCAATTAAGGAACTAAAAAAGTTGCCTATCTTTTCTGGCTTAAACCAAGTCCTTAAAGTATTAGATAATTCTTTTGATGGGGAATCACCGGTTTCCACTAAACCGATACTTGCAAATTGATCATTTAAATAATTGAGCGGTACTTCTAAAGCTTGTTCTACCTGACCATAATCAATACTTCTCAGGTTTTGAGCCTGCTGTACGACTAGCGGAACAAACATCCAGATTAGCACCGTAAAAATGATAAAATAACAAAGGATCGTTAAGATTGCGCTGGTGGAAGATCCCGCTTTAAATTTTCCAATTTTAATCTTCCGTTGAAAAAAGCGCATCATAGGTTGGCCAATCATAGACAAAACCCAAGCGATTAAAACATACCCAACGATATCTGAAAAAAAATAGAAAATCGCAGCGATAATTAGAATAGAAGCAATTATAGCAATATAACGACTAATGTTTTTCATTTTCCCGGGGGTTTTATTTTATAAAGTTTTCTCTAATACACTCCAGATATTTTCAGCGACGATTTTATGACCTTTTGGATTAGGATGAATGCCATCTGGTAAATTAAGTGTCGGTATCCCACCAACCCCTTCTAATAAAAAAGGGATGAGCATAGCTTCATTCTCTTTTGCTAATTTAGGAAACATCGCTCTAAACTCGGAAGTAAAACTCGCTCCCATATTTGGGGGTGCCATCATACCAGCAATAATAATTTTAACATCAGGATATTTACCTTTTGTTTCATCAATAATACTTTGCAGGTTTTTATAAGAATCTGCTGGTTTAATTCCTCTAAGTCCATCGTTGCCTCCTAATTCTAAAATAAAAATATCGATAGGTTGTCTCAAAATCCAATTAACGCGAGAAGCTCCACCTGCAGTTGTTCTTCCACTCTCTCCTGCATTTATTATTTTATAAGGAAGACCTAAGGAATCTATTCTTTTTTCAATAAGCCCAGCAAAACACTCTTCAGAAGAAACACCCAAGCCTGCGGAAAGACTGTTTCCATAGAAAAGAATCGTTTTGGTTTTATCTGTTCGAATCGATTGATCTGTAGTTGCGGAATTAGTTGCCTCTTTTTGTTCCACTCTTTCAGATGCTTTTTCAGGTGCTTTTTCTTCATTATCACATGCCATAAAAATTAAAAAGCACATTAAACCAGTGTATTTCAATATGTTTTTCATACGAACAAATATACTATTCATAAGCCGTTAGCCAAAAAACATTCTACTTAAGTACTCTTTCAGCAGATAAGTTTTAATAAAAAATTACTGAAAGGTATTCTAGATTTTATCCCCATGCCTGTACAGCCTTTTACCAAAATAAAAATATTAATCGCCTCAAAATACTATCAAATCAGCTATCTTTGGCTATACAAACGTATGATATGGAGATTTCGGTAATCATTCCTGCCTATAACGAAGAAGACAATATAAATGTATTGCATCAACGCTTGAGTTCAGTCCTTCAACAAATTACAGGACAGTATGAATTAATCTTTGTCAATGATGGAAGCAAGGATAATACAATGCCGATGATTCGAGCATTAAGCAAACAACATCCGGAAGTTCGTTATATTGATTTTAGTAGAAACTTTGGTCATCAAATAGCAGTGACAGCCGGTATTGATAAAGCTGCTGGTGATGCCGTCGTTATTATTGATGCTGATTTGCAAGACCCTCCCGAGCTCATTATTGATATGTATAAAAAAATGAAAGAAGGCTTTGAGGTGGTCTATGCAAAACGTAAGCATCGAAAAGGAGAGAATTGGTTTAAGCTATGGACTGCAAAGGTTTTCTATCGGTTACTTTCAAGAATTACTTCTATTTCCATTCCTGTCGATACTGGAGACTTCAGAATAATGGATCGGAAAATAGTGTCGATTTTAAAAGAGATGCCTGAAAAGAGTAAATATTTAAGAGGACAGATTAGTTGGATTGGTTTTAACCAAACATATGTGGAGTATGATCGGGAAGAACGATTGAGAGGAGAAACGGGTTATCCAATCAGTAAAATGCTGCGCTTTGCTTTGGACGGCATTACTGGCTTCTCGGATTTACCGCTGAAAATCGTTACCTATTTTGGATTTCTTGTTTCCATTTTTGCCTTCTTTGTGATGATTTATGCTTTATACTCAAGGTTTATCATAAAAGATTATGAACCTGGCTGGGCATCAATAATGGTCGTTATTCTATTTATAGGAGGTATTCAGATGATTGCTGTAGGTATCATTGGAGAATATCTTAGTCGTATGAATAAAAATATTAGAAATCGGCCACTTTATATTATAAGAGACACCAACATTTAAGCATGTCGTATTTCGGCAAAGCCATAAAATTTGGTAGAATTTTCTGTAATTCTGCAACTTATCACTATAAAAACGTTTAATTCAATATCGAGCCTCCGCTGAATTCTGAAGAATTTAGCAAGATTATTGTTAAAATTCTATATAGAATATAATGAAGACCGCAAAAAAAATCATACTCGCTGAAGATAACATCGCT